>NZ_RQZB01000012.1:0-58188 GCF_003859975.1 Streptococcus sp. OH4692_COT-348 | reverse complement strand
AGGAGGAAGTTATGAAAGCATTTAAAAAGTTGTTTAAACGTCATACATGGAATTTCGGTATTGTTAGCATTAGCTACAAGGTCAATCGTCGTGTGACAATTTAATAAATAGAATAACTAGTCTAATTAGATTAGTTATCAATCAGAGGAGATTATAAAGTCTCTTCTGATTGATAACTAAAGGAGATAATAAAATGAGCATAAATTTATTTACAATTTTTAGGACAATATGGTTAAGATCAGAAACAAAATTTTTATTTGCTTTTTCTCTACTTCCATTAGTAGTTCCTCTACTGACAAATAGTCCAGATATGGAAGTTTTTTATGTAGCAGGAGATAATGCAAGTTTTAGTTTTTTTGTTAGCATTGTATTTCAATCACAATTTAAACTTATTTTACCAACATTAATTTTTTCTTATATGATTTACTCTACTTTTCGAAATGAATTCAATTCTGGAATAATGTTTCTATACAAAGATTTACCGAAAAATAGAATTTTTCAAGCTAAGTTATTTTCTTTAATGGTTTTATACTGTCTATATACCTTGGTTACCTTATGTACATCATTGATAATTTTCTTTTTATTTTTAAATAAATCAAATATGTTATTCTCAGGTGATGAATTGTTAAGTAGAGAAATCTTAAGCATTTTCAGTATATTCTTTTCTAATTTAGTATCTATTTTAATTATGTCTTATACCTCGCTAAAAACGAATAGAGCAGTAACAATAGTTATCTCAATTTTCTTTGTTTTAGCTTCAATACTTTCTTCTAAGATGGGATGGATGGGTTATCTATTTCCCAATGCGTATATATCGCTATCAAGTGTAAGTGCTTTTACAAGTTTAGCTGCTATGTGTTTGTTGAGCATGGTCTATATTACAGTTTTCTATATTTTATCGTATAAAAAATTTAAAAAAATGGAGTTTTAGAGAATGAATGATAAAACGACAAAATTATCTACTGCGATAGTAACTTTAGGAATTTTGATGTTATCTATTGTTTTATACAGTATTGCTATGACTGGCTTAGTTTTTGTAGAGAAAGAACAACTAGTCAGTGTTTATTTCTATCTTTTAGTTGTTTTAATGCCAGCTTGTTTTATCATACTCCCAAATTATATAGCTAAAAAATATAATTTATATGCTAGTTGTGAAATTAAATTTTCGTGGTATAGATTTATTTTTTTAACAGCCTTACTATTTCTTATAAATCTATTTTTTATTAAAGGCGAAGAATTTTGGTATCAAATGGTTATTGCTAGTTGTGAAGAGTTCCTGTTTCGCTATTGTTTATATCGTATTTTACGAAATAATTTTTCTAAACCTCAGACGTTACTAATATGCTCTTTAATATTTGGAATTTTACTACATTTGAATTATGACATTATAGATAATTTATTGATTCGGAGTCCAATTGGTTTTATACTAGGACTTGTGACTATGCGTTTTGGATTGCATTATTCTATTGCAGCGCATTGGTTTATAAACTTATTAGCTGCATTATTTCAATAAGGAGAAAATATGATTTCAATATTGTTACTTTGCTTGTATTATACAGTATCTACACTATTTTTATTATTTTATTTACCAAATTTATCAGTTATGATACTTGCTTTAATTTTGTATTTATTCCCGATTATTATTCATGGTTACGTATTATATAATAGTAAAAATAAAAAGGACTTAATTTATAAAAGTATCAGTTTGCCTATCATTTCAAGTGTGGCTTATATGATTTTTGCTATTTTGTCTGAAAAAATGTCTATTTGGAAAGTATTTGTGGAAAGAAATATCGTTGTATCAGATGAAATGACAGTGCAGATAGCTCAATCTCCTCTGGAGATGTCTCAGATTATTTTTGTGGTAATTTTATATCTTTCTATATCAATTGTTACTTACTATATAAAGAGTCAGAAAAATAAAAAGGGAGTGAAAAATGTTAACAATTCATAATTTATCTAAAAAATTTGCAGGAAATGATTTCTATTCATTGAGAAATGTTAATTTGGAAATAAATAAGGGAGAAATTGTGGGGTTGATAGGTAAGAATGGGGCAGGAAAATCCACCCTCATGAAATTAATCGCCAAATCCCTGAAGCCGACGGAAGGTGAAATTTATTATAATGAAGTTGAACTGAGTTCAAAAGATTGTTTGCTTCAGGATGTAGGCATTATGATCGATCCTGTATTTTATCCTGAAATGACAGTTGAAGATAATCTAAAATTTTATTTGAGATTGCATAACAAAAAGGAACTTTACAAAAATATTGAACCGACATTGAGATTAGTAGAGCTATGGGAAGTAAGGAAAAGAAAACCGAAGAATTTTTCTTTTGGAATGAAGCAAAGAACAGCTTTAGCAATAGCTCTTGTTGCAGAACCTAATTTTTTAATTTTAGATGAACCCTTTGTAGGATTGGATCCAATAGGTGTTCAAAAATTGATTCTTATTTTGAAAGAATGGGCTAGTCAGAGAAAGATATCGATGTTGATATCAAGTCATCAATTGAGTGAATTAGAATCTCTATGTGATCGCTATGTATACATAGAGTCTGGTTGTTTAGCTGATGAATTTTCTAAACCATCTGGAAGAGATGTATTGATTGAGCTGATAGATGATGAAAACATTTTAATCCTGGAATCTTATCTGTCAGATACTGTTTATATCGAAAATCAGTATTTAGTCATTTCTTCGCAATGTAGTAGAGGAGAATTAAATAAAGTTTTACAATTTTTGGGTGAAAAACAGATGATTTCTTCTATTAGTATGAAAGAAAATCAGTTAAAGGATATTTTTATGGAAAGGTAATGAAATGAAAGATATTTTTTTAGCTGTATTAAGCACAACATGGAATAGAAAAGAAAGTAAGCTATTTTTGCTTTTTAGTCTAATGCCTATTCTATATTTAGCTTCAACATTTATGGAAACAGGTTTTATGAATGTAACTTCAATAGAAACTGGAGCAAAATTAAGTTTTTTAGAAATGTATGATGGTATTTTTAATCTTTCTTTCAATTCAACTCTACCAACCTTATCCTTATTTTTACTAATTTTATCTGTAGTGAGAAGCGATATAGAATTACACCGACTTTTCTTATATAAGGATATAGAGAGGAAAAAGATTTTATTATCAAAAATACTAAGTATACTCTCTTTATTTGCTTTATTTATTTTGATTTTTTCTTTGCTAATGTTTGGTGTTTATTACTTAAGAGTTATCCATCTTCCTTTCGCTTCAGGAGAACTTTTAGGTCAGGATAGTTGGTTGGCCTTATTCTCTATTTTTGGAACGATTTTACATCATGTTTTTTATATATTTCTACTAACTATGATATCGCTGTTTTTCAGTAATATTGCAAGTATTGTAAGTGGCATTATTCTACTCATTTTTACAGGAATTTTACCTCTATTTGGTAAAATTGGTTTGATTTTCCCAAATGGTTTTCGTTTATTAGCCGAGGAGGGGAATTTTCACTTAGCTTATATTGGAATTATTTCATTAACAACATTCTACTCACTTATTCTATTTTATTTTAGCTTAAAGAAATTTAGAAAGGTAGAATTTTAAAATGATAAAGCAAAAAGAGTTTTATCAATATTTATTTCATTGTTTAGATAAACCAAGGTTCTTTATGGGTTTGTTCTTAAGTTTTATTAGCGCAGGAATGGGATTATTGATACCTCAGTTTATAGGTAAGATGATGGATATGTCGTTTTTGACATTTATTTTATCAAATCCGCTAATGCTAATAGGGATGCTATTATTCTTTTTATCTGTTTATACTTTACAGGCCATATCTTCTTATTTACTGGGAATGAGTGGAAATCAAGCTATGAAAAAGATGCAGGAAAGTCTTCATAGAAAAATTTTATCTTTGTCAATAACAGATGTTGAAAGATATCAAGCAGGAGATTTATCAAACCGATTAACAAATGATATGTCGGTAGTATTAAAATTAATTTCGGTAACTTTTCCACAGGTCATTATGAATCTATTTATTATTGTGGGGACTGCTTACTTTTTAGTTTCAATTAATTTTTATTTAACGCTGGTTAGTCTAGTATTAATATTGTGCCTATTATTTGTAACGCTTCCCATAAATGCTAAACTAGAAATGTGTTTTTTAGATCATCAAAATTTATTAGGAAAATTAGCAGGAGATTTAGGTCATAAATTTTCTAAGTTCAGATTAATAAAGTCAATGAATGGTGAAAAGCAAGAAATAAAGATTATGTCTAAAGTTTTTTCTGAACTTTTTAAGAATTTTAGAAAAATATTAGCAATTTCCTCTTTTCAAAGTGCCTTGTTAAATAGTGTAATCATGTTTTTTATCTTGATTATCATCTTAATAGCTGGATGGCAAGTTCAGAAAGGAATAATGACGATCGTGACACTGACTACTTTCATTATTTATGTCATGCAGTTACTGGAACCGACTTCAGAATTAATCCAGTCTTTAGATGATTTTGCTGAAGTAAAAGGGGTAGGAACACGTGTAGTAGAGTTATTTAATTTAGCTTCAGAAGATAATAATTTCTCTTATACAGAAGTAAATGACTTCTCTATTTCCTTTGATGCAGTTTCTTTCAGTTATTCAGAACAAGAAAAACGTGTAATAGATAATTTAAGCTTTCACATTTCATCTGGGCAACATGTTGCGATTATAGGTCCAAGCGGTTCGGGTAAGACAACTCTTTTTTCTTTGTTGATGAAATTTTATCAATACGATGCAGGAGAGATATTGATTGGGGGAAAAAGATTAAGGGATTTGTCTTCGGAGAATGTTCGTGATTTGATTAGTTATACTTCTCAAGATAATACTTTGTTTCATGGAACTCTAAGAGAAAATTTGAGTTATGGGAAAAATAGTAAGGTATCGGACGAGAGGATGTATTTTGTTCTAAAGGAATTAGACCTTCTTAGCTTGATGAATCAATTGCCTAAAGGTTTAGAGAGTCATATATCTGATTCTGGTCAAGGTTTATCTGAAGGTCAGAAGCAGCGATTTAATATAGCACGTTCATTAATGCTTCCGAGTGATATCTATTTATTTGATGAAATTACTGCAAGTTTGGACGTAGAAACTGAGCGAATTATTACGAAGGCTGTGAACTCATTGACTGAAGGAAAGACACGACTAACAATTGCCCATCGATTATCAACGATTCGTGAAGCTGATATAGTGTTTGTTTTTGACGATAATGGAAGAATTGTAGATAAAGGTAAACATGAGGAATTACAATTAAGAAATACTAGTTACCAAAGTTATCTACAGGAACTAAATTAAAGACATTAGAAAAAGTAGTTAAGAAATTTCTGATAGAAAAATTCTTAACTACTTTTCTGCTATGTGTCTATCTCATTCTGTAAGGTGCGAGACAAATAAATACATATAATAAAATGAAACAAAATTTTAAATCTTTTGACTCTCTAAATTCTGAAAAAAATCCGAAAAAGAATGTGTAAGATATAGTTACTTTTAGAAATATTAAATAGAATAGGAGAACATCATGGAACAAAGTATTACCATTAAAAATTTATGTAAGTCATATGGACAAACTCAAATTTTAAAAGATATTTCTTTTGAAGCAAAAACAGGTAGAGTGACTGCTTTCCTGGGTCCAAATGGAGCTGGAAAAAGTTCAACCTTACGTATTTTATTAGGATTAGACAAAGCAACATCTGGTCTTACTAAAATTGGAGATCAAACTTATAAGGAATTAAAATTTCCTCTAAAGATTGTAGGAGCTTCATTTGACAGTGTAGGAGCTCCTGATGATCGGACTGTTTATCAACATTTGAAAATTGTTGCTGCTAGTAATGGGATATCCAGTCAGCGAATTGATCAGGTCTTGGATATGGTGGATATTAGTCATAAGAAAAAATCTAAAATTGGGAAATTATCATTAGGAGAAGGACAACGCTTGGGAATTGCAACAGCTCTATTAGGAAATCCTCAATATCTGATATTGGATGAACCGACTAATGGGTTGGATCCAAGAGGAATTCGGTGGTTTAGAGAGTTTATAAAAAAACAAGCTCAAGAAGGGAAAACTGTCTTGCTATCATCTCATATATTATCGGAAGTGGAAGCAGTAACAGATGATGTAGTTATCATAAATAAAGGAAAAGTTCTTATAAAAGGGACTTTACAAGAAGTGATGAAAAATCTTTCTTCACTAGAAGAAGTCTTCTTTAGTTTAACAGAAGGAGGAAAGTGACATGGGACTTATTTACTCTCTTCATTCTGAAATCTTGAAATTGCTTTATAGGAGAGCTACTCATATTGTACTATTCTTGATACTGGTATTTCAAACATTTTTAGCAAATATTGGTGCTTCTCAAATTGTTTCAGTTGGTATCCATGCTACACCAGAGACAAATCCAGAATTAGCAGAAGCTATACCTCCTATTGAATTTTTAGGTTTTGATGTCACTTTATTTGGTGTTTTTATTATGATTATCCTAGGCTCAATTTACGGAGCCGAGGAGTATAAATGCTCTGCTATTCGTACAAGCCTCCTCTCTATTACAAATCGAAGTACTTTCCTAGTTTCAAAAACATTAGTTTGGCTTGTATTTTCTTTTTTCATTTCCTTTCTATCAATATTCCTTACGATTAACATGACACATTATGTTTTAGGACAAGATGGCTTAATGCTTTTTTCACTAAATGGAACAGTTTGGTTCTATATATTTTTAGCCAGTATAGCTTGGACTTTGTTGGGACTGCTGGCCTATATTATGGCTTTGACATTTAAAACAGCCATTGTTCCTCTATTATTTTTGCTTCCTCAAGTCTACAATTTAGGAACATTCTTAGCAAACTATATATCGATTGCAAAATTTCTTCCAGTTGCATTGGGGCAAGGATTGATTGCTACATCTCCTCAAATTTTAGAACATAATAGTTTACAACATATTTTATTTTTACTTTGTTGGAACTCTTCATTCTTGGCTTTAGCAATTTACCGCTTACTTAAGTCAGATATTGGAGGAGGTGAATAGGTTGAAAGAGCAACTTAAAAGTGAGTATCTCAAGTTTATGATGAATCCTTGGCACTGGTTGATTATAGGTGCTCTATTACTGTGTGTTCCGGCGATGGTTATTTTTTTAAATAGTAAGCCAGACCAGTTGACCCTACAGTTTGTTTTGGAACAGCTACTGCAAAGTCTCTATTTAGGACAGGCAGGTTTCATTAGTCTAGCGGTTCTATTTATAGGTCAAGAATTTACAGGTTCTAGCCTTCGTACCAGTTTTCTTACCTGTCCAAATCGTTTGAAATTTATAATCTGTAAACTAGCTATTGTATTATGTATGGAAATTGTATTATTGGTTGCTGTAATATCATTATGCATACTAATCGCGCAAGTATACTACAATATCAATCTTTTGAGTAATATTAAACATGTTCTAACAATTCTATTTCCAGCTTGTATTTCTATTCTAACCTTCACTCTTTTAAGTGGTATTTTTGTATTTATTTCCCAGTCTTTTATCTTAATTTTGGGAATCAGTTTATCCCTTTTATTGGGCTTGGGACAAATGTTATTACAATTCAGTTCTTTTTTTAGAAATTTACCATTACTGGCTAGTATGAATTGTTTTTATACCTATCCATTGTCTCTTTATTATCCAGTGTGGCAAGGCTTAGGGATACAAATAGTTTGGTTATTAATTGTTTTTCTATTTGCTACATTGATACTCATAGGAAAAAATGTAGGCTAAAGACAGGGGATATCCTGTCTTTTTCTCAGTTGGTGCTATAATATATTCAGGAGGGTGAGTTATGGCTTATAAAATTTTGGTTGTAGATGATGATCTTGCTATTCTTCGCCTAATAAAAAAAGTACTAGAATATGAAAAATATGAAGTAGTCATACGAAATAAGATAGAAGAGATTGATCTTTGTGATTTTACAGGCTTTGACTTGATTCTATTAGATATTATGATGCCTGTTAGTGGTTTAGAAATCTGTCAGATGATTCGCGAGCAGATAACTGTTCCTATCTGTTTTATAACTGCCAAGGATATGGATGAAGATTTAGTAGCTGGAATCAATGCAGGTGCTGATGATTATATTATGAAGCCCTTTAGTATGCAAGAATTGTTAGCACGTGTTAAAATGCACTTACGTCGTGAAGAACGAACTAAAGGAAATGTTCATCAAATAAAGATTGGGAATCTTATACTATATACGGATAGTAAGGAACTATTTGTAAACGATGATAAGATTGCTCTGACAAGGAGGGAATTTGACATAGTGAATCTTTTGGCAAGCAACCCAAGTAAAATATATTCTATTGAGGAAATTTATAATTATCTATATCCACAAAGTTCAGAAGCGCTTTTACGTTCGGTTTCAGAGTACATTTATCAAATTCGTCAAAAGCTGAAACCTTATCAATTAAATCCAATTAAAACCTTATACGGTGGAGGATATCAATGGGTAGAATCAAAAGTTTTAGACAATTAATTCGAGAAACCTGTTGGAGAATTATTTGGCAGTTTAGTCTTGGCTTACTAATGGCCTATCTTATTCCCTTAGCTTCAGTATCTATACAAATAAATGAAGATGGGAAACCTCTAAAAAATAGTGGTGTTCTATCAATTTTTTTCAATGTGTCATCATGGATATATATTTGTGTTTTATTGATTGTTCTAATAAGTTATCACATTGGAAAATTGTTGAAAAAACTGAGTTATGAAATGACTTTGATTTATGAAAATAGTATGTGGTTGGAGAAGGAATGTACAGAAAGTTTAACGGTTAAAGAATTTCGTGAGACAGGAAATCGACTTATTGTGATGCAAGATAGAATTCGACAATTAATAGTTGATGAGAAAGAACAGAAAGAAGATTTGATGTTTCAGGTTTCAGCAGCTTCTCATGATTTAAAGACTCCCTTAACCATTATTAGGGGAAATGTGGAATTTTTGCAGGCGATAACTGAAAACGACCAATCTCAAGAATGCTTAGCAGATATAGAAAGAGCTAGTCAACAGTTACTAGATTATTTCAATCAATTGATTCACTACTCTAAAACCTATTATGATGATGAGACAGGTTGGACGGAGTATTCCTCTTCAGATTTTATCAATGAATTAGAGAAAGAAGTTTCTTTTTTGATAAAAAATCAGATGAAGTTTTCTTTTGAACAAAATGTGAAAGGAACTGAAAACTATTATATAAATTCATCTCTTCTGATTCGTGCCATACAAAATATTTTAACAAATGCTTTGGAGTATGCAGATAAACAGAATCCTAAAATTAACATTAGGGTAGAGCAAGAGGGGAAGGAATTGAAAATAGGCATATGGAATAATGGCTCTGAATTTCCAGAGGAAGTTTTAACTCATTTTGGGAAGCTCTTTTATCGTATGGATAAAGCTAGATCGGTTAAAGAGCAACATTATGGTATTGGACTTAGTTTTGTATGTAGAGTTGCAAAACTACACAAAGGCCGAGTTGAGCTTAGAAATAGAGACGAGGGAGCAGAAGTTTTAATAACTGTGAATTGTATTAAATCATAGCGAGTTACTTGTTAATTTATGATTGAATCGTTTTTATATGTGAGCTTTTAAACTATTTAACGTTTTCGACTAGTATAAGATGTAACAGTAGATAATAAAAACGAATGATGATATCTAGTTGATGAAAACTATTTATCATTCATTCGTTTTTTAATTATTGGATAATTTACGTAGCTTTATCTCGAACGTTGTTTTCCAGCGTTGCGATTTTTGTGTTTTTTCTTGCTTGTGATAGCAGTTGGTTGTTCAGGGGTAACGTCTTTTCGTCCACTTGGTGTAGAGAAAGAACTTGCTTTTGGTGGGTTCTTTGCCAGTTCTTCACGGACTTTTTTGCGAAGTTTTGGACGAACGATATAGTTGACGATAAACTGTTGGAGAATCATCATGAAACCACCGACAACCCAGTAAAGAGTGACACTGGCTGGTGAAATGAGGGAGAAGACGACAATCGTGATTGGGCTCACGTAAGCCATTTTCTTGATTTGATCTCTTTGCGTTTCATCTTCTACTCCGTGAAGTGAAAGGAGCGATTGAAGATAGTAAAGGACACCTGCGCAGGCAACCAAAATCATACTTGGAGAACCTAGAGGAATGCCTAGGTAGCTTGCTTGAGCAACCCCTTCAGTATGTTGGGCAGCAAAGTAAATTGCAGAGAAGAAAGGCATTTGAAGGAGGATAGGGAAACATCCTACACCACCAAACATGCTGATGCCGTGTTCTTTTTGAGCAGCAAAGAGAGCTTGTTGGGCTTCGAGTTTTTCTTCTTGAGTAGTCGCTTCCTTGAGACGAGTTTGATGTGGCTCAAGGACGTGCTTGAGGGCGTTCATCTTTTCAGAGTGAAGCGTTGCCTTCCATGATTGGTAGATACCAAGTGGCAAGATAATCAAGCGCACGATAATGGTTACGATGATGATAGCGACACCGAAGCCTAGACCTTTATCAGTAGCGAAGTACTTGATAGCTTCAGCCATAGGCGCTCCGATAGTATTCCAAATGACTCCTGTTGGTTGTCCTGTTGCTTTATCGACGCTAACACAGCCAGTCAAGACAAGCAACATAGCCATTCCCATAGCCGAGAGTGCAAAACGTTTAATAGATTTCACTGTTTTTATTCCTTCTTTAAAAATTATACCTTTCTATTCTACTGTTTTTTTACAAAATATACAATAGTTCTAGAGACCTAATTTGCGATTTTAAAGTCAGGATAGGGAGGAAAGTTACTCAGTTTGACATCTAAGTAGCTGACTTTTGAAAAAGGTGTGGGTCCTTTGCGGATTTCTTGGATAAATTTCGCCATGATAGCAGATGAGTTTGCTTGGGCTAAGATTTCCACTGTGCCATCGTCGTTATTCCATACCCGACCTGTGATGCCACCAATTTCAAGTGCCAGGCTGTAAACACCCCAACGAAAGCCGACTCCCTGCACCCTACCTTGGGCAATCATTCTAACCTTTTGCATACCAAACCCCTTTGATTGTGTTATAATATTTCTATGACTATTATAACCTCAAAAGCCAATTCTGTGGTAAAAAATGCCAAGAAATTACACCAAAAAAAGTACCGCAAGTCTGCTTATTTGATTGAAGGCTGGCACTTGTTTGAAGAAGCTGTTCAAGCTGGAGTGACGATTGAGAAAATCTTTGCCCTAGAAAATTACCTAGATCAGTTAGCTGCTTTTCCGCAAACTGTCTGGGTGTCAGAGGATATTTTGCTAGATTTGGCGGATTCTCAGACTCCACAGGGAATTGTTGCGGTGGTTCAAAAAGAAGAAGTAGAACAAACTGACTTTAGTCAGGGCAAGTTCTTGTTTTTGGAAGATGTGCAAGATCCTGGTAATGTGGGAACGATCATTCGGACTGCGGATGCAGCAGGTTTTACTGGAGTGATTGTTTCAGAAAAGTCGGCAGATATCTACAGTCTCAAGACTCTACGTTCCATGCAAGGCAGTCATTTTCATCTGCCTATTTACCGGATGTCTAGTCAAGCGCTTCTTAAGGAAACCAAAGAGGCAGGTATCCCAGTGCTGGCAACAACTCTATCTAAAGATTCTGTTGATTACAGAGAACTGCCTCCTATAGAAAATTTTGTACTAGTCATGGGAAATGAGGGTCAAGGAATTAGTCCCCTCATGGCTGAAAGTGCAGACCAGTTGGTTCACATTAGTATGAAGGGACAGGCGGAGAGTTTGAATGTTGCCATTGCAGCAGGTATTTTAATTTTCCATTTAAGCTAATTTTAACTTTCTTTGTTATAATCAAGGAAAGATGTTCATAGAAAAGGAGAAAAGATGAATCACACTATTATTCACGATCGCGCAAGTCTCAATCAATTTTACGCTAAGGTTTATGCCTTTGTTGGTCTGGGGATCGGATTATCCGCTTTAGTATCAGGTCTTATGTTGACGGTCTTTCAATCTCAGTTGGTTTACTTTTTGATGCAGGGACGCCTCTGGTTGACCATTGCTACTTTTGCGGAGTTGGCCTTGGTTTTCGTTGCCAGTAGCATGGCCTTAAAGAATAGTCCAGCAGCTCTTCCAGTATTTTTACTTTACTCAGTATTAAACGGCTTTACCCTTAGTTTTGTGGTGGCCTTCTATACTCCGGGCACAGTTTTATCCGCCTTTGTGTCGAGCGCCCTTCTCTTCTTTGTCATGGCGGCAGTTGGTATGTTTACTAAGAAAGACTTGAGTGGCCTGGGTCGGGCTATGATGGCGGCGCTTATCGGTTTGCTGATTGCCATGGTAGTTAATATTTTCTTGGCTAGCGGTTTCTTTGATTATATGATTAGCGTAGCCATGGTCTTGGTCTTCTCTGGGCTGATTGCTTCAGATAACCAAAAAATTCGCTATGCCTATGAGCAATCACAAGGTCGTGTAGCGACAGGCTGGGTTGTGTCAATGGCTCTTAGTATCTATCTTGATTTTATCAATCTCTTCCTAAGTATTCTACGTATCTTCGGTCGCAATGACTAGAAGGTCCCTGACATCAGTGTTCGAAGGAGCACTGATTTTTTTATATTTGCTCTTTTCTTTTCTTGGAAATAGGTGTATAATGCTTTTAATTAATTTTTTGAGGAGTAGTTTATGAAGAAAAGTTTTATTCATCAACAAGAAGAGATTTCCTTTGTCAAAAACACTTTTACTCAGTATTTGAAAGACAAGCTAGAAGTCGTCGAAGTTCAAGGTCCTATCTTGAGTAGGGTCGGTGACGGGATGCAGGACAACTTATCAGGTGTGGAGAATGCCGTATCGGTCAAGGTTCTCCAAATCCCTGATGCTACTTATGAAGTGGTACATTCCCTTGCCAAATGGAAACGCCATACCTTGGCTCGTTTTGGTTTCGGTGAGGGAGAAGGCCTTTTTGTCCACATGAAGGCCCTTCGTCCAGACGAAGATTCGCTGGATGCGACCCACTCTGTTTATGTTGACCAGTGGGACTGGGAAAAAGTCATTCCAAATGGACAACGCAACATTGCCTACCTAAAAGAAACAGTTGAGAAGATTTACAAGGCCATTCGCTTGACTGAGCTAGCTGTTGAAGCTCGCTATGATATCGAATCCATCTTGCCAAAACAAATCACTTTCATCCATACAGAAGAGTTGGTAGAACGCTACCCAGACTTGACACCGAAAGAACGTGAAAATGCTATCTGTAAAGAATTTGGTGCGGTTTTCTTGATTGGTATCGGTGGTGAATTACCAGACGGTAAACCGCACGATGGACGTGCACCAGACTATGATGACTGGACAAGTGAGTCTGAAAATGGCTACAAGGGTCTAAATGGTGATATTCTTGTCTGGAATGAGTCTTTAGGTGGAGCCTTTGAGTTGTCTTCTATGGGGATTCGTGTTGATGAAGAAACTCTTCGCCGTCAGGTTGCCATCACAGGTGATGAAGACCGCTTAGAATTGGAATGGCACAAGGCTTTGTTGAATGGCCTATTCCCATTGACAATCGGTGGAGGAATTGGACAATCTCGTATGGCCATGTTCCTACTTCGTAAGAAACATATCGGAGAAGTGCAAACAAGTGTTTGGCCTCAAGAAGTCCGCGATACTTACGAAAATATTTTATAGAGAATCGAACCGCAAGGTTCGGTTTTCTTTCTCTTTTCGCCCATAATTTGGTATAATAAACGGTATGAAAATCGTATCAGGAATCTATGGGGGACGTCCCCTCAAGACACTAGAAGGCAAGACAACAAGACCTACTTCGGATAAGGTTAGGGGAGCCATTTTTAATATGATTGGTCCCTACTTTGAAGGGGGACGAGTCTTGGACCTGTATGCAGGTAGTGGTGGTTTATCTATCGAGGCAGTATCGCGTGGCATGTCCAGCGCTGTTTTGGTGGAGCGAGACCGTAAGGCTCAGGCTATCGTGGTTGAAAATATTCAGATGACTAAGGAAGTTGGAAAATTTCAACTCCTCAAGATGGATGCAGAAAGGGCATTGGAACAGGTATCTGGGGAATTTGACCTCATTTTCTTAGACCCTCCTTATGCCAAGGAACAAATCGTAGCAGATATTGAAAAAATGGCTGAGAGAGAGCTTTTTTCTGAAGATGTCATGGTCGTGTGTGAGACGGATAAAGCTGTTGAACTTCCAGAAGAAATTGCCTGTCTGGGCATATGGAAGGAAAAGATTTATGGAATTAGTAAGGTGACAGTCTATGTCAGATAAGATTGGCTTATTCACAGGCTCATTTGATCCGATGACAAATGGGCATCTGGATATCATTGAGCGAGCTAGCAAACTTTTTGATAAGCTCTATGTCGGTATTTTTTTTAACCCCCATAAACAAGGATTTCTTCCTATCGAAAATCGTAAACGGGGGCTAGAAGAGGCTGTGAAACATTTGGGAAATGTTGAAGTCGTGTCTTCTCATGATGAATTGGTGGTTGATGTTGCAAAAAGACTGGGGGCTACTTGCCTAGTGCGAGGCTTGAGAAATGCTTCGGATTTGCAATATGAAGCCAGTTTTGATTACTACAACCATCAGCTGTCTCCTGATATAGAGACCATTTATTTACATAGCCGACTTGAACATCTTTATATCAGTTCATCAGGAGTTAGAGAACTTTTGAAGTTTGGTCAGAATATTACTTGCTATGTTCCCGAGAGTATTTTGGAGGAAATAAGAAATGAAAAAAAAGATTAGATGGCCCTTATATGTCATTGCGACCTTAATTGTGACTTTCTTGGCATTTGTAGTGCCCTTGCCCTACTATATAGAAGTTCCAGGTGGTTCGGAAGATATTCGCCAAGTCCTCAAGGTCAATGATACAGAAGATAAGGAAGCTGGAGCCTATCACTTCGTTACGGTTGGTGTCCAACATGCCACTTTAGCCCATATGATTTATGCGTGGTTGACGCCTTTTACAGATATTCGTAGTGCCCAAGAGACTACAGGTGGCTCTTCCGATATTGAATTTATGCGGATCAATCAATTCTACATGCAGACATCGCAAAATATGGCCAAATATCAAGGACTAAAGACAGCTGGTAAGGATATTGAACTTAAATACCTTGGGGTTTATGTTTTGACGGTGACGGATAATTCGACCTTTAAAGGGATTCTTAACATCTCTGATACGGTCACAGCAGTCAATGATCAGACCTTCGACAGTTCCAAAGACTTGATTGATTACGTCAATTCTCAAAAATTAGGGGACTCTGTCAAGGTGACCTATGAAGAGGATGGGCAAACCAAGTCTGCAGAAGGAAAGATTATCACCTTGGAAAATGGCAAAAATGGGATTGGAATCGGTTTGATTGACCGTACGGAAGTGACCAGTGATGTCCCAATTCGCTTTTCAACAGCTGGTATTGGCGGTCCAAGTGCAGGTCTCATGTTTAGTCTGGCCATCTATACCCAAATAGCTGACCCTGGCCTTCGTAATGGCCGTATTGTTGCTGGTACAGGTACCATTGACCGTGATGGTAATGTGGGGGACATTGGAGGTATTGATAAGAAAGTTGTAGCTTCGGCTAGAGAAGGTGCCGCGATTTTCTTTGCCCCTGATAACCCTGTTAGTGAAGAAGAACAAAAAGCGCATCCAGATGCCAAAAACAACTACCAGACAGCCTTAGAAGCAGCTAAAACAATCAAGACAGATATGAAAATTGTGCCAGTTAAAACTCTACAAGATGCAATTGATTACTTGAAAAACAATCCCTAGTTTTTGAGTGAAGTTTCCAAACTAGCGCACAAACATAGAAGATGGTATAATAGTCAAATGGTTCAATTATTATTCACTCTAAGCAGTCACATGCTCTTTATTTATGTGAGTTTTTACCTTTTAAAGAATCTTGTTAGATGGGAAAAGGTTTTAAAAGTGACAGCTGAGAATACAGGAAAAGTTCGTTTATTAGTAGCCCTTTTCAGTATTGTAATGGGCTACATCATGAGTTCTTTCTTTATCAGCCTATATCAGTTGTGGCAAGAAGCGCTTAGAGGATTATTATAAAATCAAGAGTAAAGGAAATAAGTATGGAAAAAATTGTGGTTCAAGGTGGCGATAATCGTCTGGTAGGAAGTGTTACGATCGAAGGAGCAAAGAATGCAGTCTTGCCCTTGTTGGCGGCGACTATTCTAGCCAGTGAAGGAAAGACCGTCTTGCAGAATGTTCCTATCTTGTCAGATGTTTTCACTATGAATCAGGTGGTTCGTGGTTTGAATGCCAAGGTAGATTTTGATGAGGAGGCTCATCTTGTTGAGGTGGACGCAACTGGCGATATCACTGAAGAAGCCCCTTACAAGTATGTCAGCAAGATGCGCGCATCCATCGTTGTCTTGGGACCAATTCTTGCCCGTGTAGGTCATGCCAAGGTATCCATGCCAGGAGGTTGTACGATTGGTAGCCGCCCTATTGATCTTCATTTGAAAGGTCTAGAAGCTATGGGGGCTAAGATTAGTCAGACAGCTGGTTACATTGAAGCCAAGGCTGATCGCTTGCATGGCGCTCATATCTACATGGACTTCCCAAGTGTTGGTGCTACGCAGAACTTGATGATGGCAGCGACGCTGGCTGATGGGGTCACAGTGATTGAAAATGCTGCGCGTGAGCCTGAGATTGTTGACCTAGCCATTCTCCTCAATGAAATGGGAGCCAAAGTCAAAGGTGCTGGGACAGAGACTATTACCATTACCGGTGTTGAGAAACTTCATGGTACAACTCACAATGTAGTCCAAGACCGTATCGAAGCAGGAACCTTTATGGTAGCTGCTGCCATGACTGGTGGTGATGTCTTGATTAAAGACGCTGTCTGGGAGCACAACCGTCCCTTGATTGCCAAATTGCTTGAAACGGGAGTGGAAGTGACAGAGGAGACTGAAGGAATTCGAGTTCGCTCTCAACTAGAAAAGCTAAAAGCAGTGCATGTAAAAACCTTGCCCCACCCAGGATTTCCAACGGATATGCAGGCTCAATTTACAGCCTTGATGACCGTCGCAAAAGGGGAATCAACCATGGTGGAGACAGTTTTTGAAAATCGTTTCCAACACCTAGAAGAAATGAGACGTATGGGATTGCATTCTGAGATTATCCGTGATACGGCTCGTATTGTTGGTGGTCAACCTTTGCAGGGAGCAGAAGTTCTTTCTACTGACCTTCGTGCCAGTGCAGCCTTGATTTTGACAGGTTTGGTAGCACAGGGAGAAACCGTGGTCGGTAAATTGGTTCACTTGGATAGAGGTTATTACCGATTCCATGAGAAGTTGGCGCAGCTAGGTGCTAAGATTCAGCGGATTGAGGCAAGCGATGAAGATGAGTAAGAAATCAAGCTATGTAATCAAGCGTTTACTTTTAGTCATTTTGGTACTGTTTTTAGGTGCTCTAGCCCTAGGAATCGGCTTAATGGTAGGTTATGGAATTTTGGGCAAGGGTCAAGATCCATGGGCTATCCTGTCTCCGGCAAAATGGCAGGAATTAATTCATAAATTTACAGGAAATTAGGCTGGAGAACCAGTCTTTTTCTAGAGATAAGGAGAAAAATGGATAAAAAAATAAGACAGACGCTGATCGGACTGCTAGTGTTATTACTCTTATCTGCGGGAAGTTATTATATCAAGCAGATGCAGTCGACACCTAATAGTCCCAAAACTAAGGTTAGTCAGAAAAAACAAGCTTCTGAAGCTCCTAGTCAAGAATTGGCAGAAAGTGTCTTAACAGACGCAGTCAAAAGCCAAATAAAAGGGAGTCTTGAGTGGAACGGATCAGGTGCTTTTATCGTCAATGGTAATAAAACAAATCTAGATGCCAAGGTTTCAAGTAAGCCCTACGCTGATAATAAAACAAAGACAGTGGGCAAGGAAACTGTGCCAACTGTAGCTAATGCCCTCTTGTCTAAGGCTACTCGCCAGTACAAGAATCGGGAAGAAACTGGAAACGGTTCGACTTCATGGACTCCTCCAGGCTGGCATCAGGTCAAGAATCTAAAGGGATCTTATACGCATGCGGTCGATAGAGGTCACTTGTTAGGCTATGCCTTAATCGGTGGCTTGGATGGTTTTGATGCCTCAACAAGCAATCCTAAAAACATTGCTGTTCAAACAGCCTGGGCAAATCAGGCGCAAGCCGAGGATTCGACTGGTCAAAACTACTATGAAAGCATGGTACGTAAGGCCTTGGATAAAAACAAGCGTGTCCGTTACCGTGTAACCCTTTACTACGCTTCAAACGAGGATTTAGTTCCTTCAGCTTCACAGATTGAAGCCAAGTCTTCAGACGGAGAATTGGAATTTAATGTCCTAGTTCCCAATGTTCAAAAAGGGCTTCAACTGGATTACCGAACTGGAGAAGTGACTGTTACTCAGTAAAATACAAAATAAACTCCTATGTCACTTGAAGATGTAGGAGTTCTTTCTTACTAGTTTAAGCAGGGATACAATAGACACTGATACTCAATTAAAATCAAAGTGCAAACTAGGAAGCTAGCCGCAGGTTGCTCAAAGCACAGCTTTGAGGTTGCAGATAAAGCTGACATGGTTTGAAGAGATTTTCGAAGAGTATGAGAAAAAATAATATGTACTGGACTATATTTTGTGATATAATAAAGGATAAGATACTATTTTAGGAGAAGAACTATGGAAGACCCAAGTAGTCAGAATTTGTTGCTACAATTTGTTTTATTGTTTATCTTGACGGTGTTAAATGCTTTTTTCTCAGCCACAGAAATGGCCATGGTTTCTCTTAATCGTGCGCGGGTTGAACAAAAGGCAGAAGAAGGAGATAGACGCTATATTCGTCTGCTGAAGGTACTAGAAAATCCTAACCACTTTTTATCAACCATTCAAGTAGGGATTACCCTGATTACGATCTTATCTGGGGCGAGTTTGGCAGACACTCTGGGACGAGAAATTGCATCTTGGCTTGGAAATGGCGAAACAGCTTATGCCGTTGCAAGTTTTCTATCTTTAGCATTTTTGACTTATATTTCCATCGTTTTTGGGGAATTGTACCCTAAGAGAATCGCTCTTAATCTAAAGGATGCCTTGGCGATTCGTACAGCGCCAGTTATCATTGGGCTGGGGAAACTAGTTAGTCCCTTTGTTTGGCTCTTATCTGCATCTACCAATCTCTTGAGTCGCTTGACTCCTATGACCTTTGACGATGCTGATGAAAAAATGACCCGTGATGAAATTGAGTACATGCTGACAAATAGTGAAGAAACATTAGATGCTGACGAAATTGAAATGTTACAAGGGATTTTTTCACTGGACGAATTGATGGCCAGAGAAGTCATGGTTCCTCGAACGGATGCCTTTATGGTGGATATTCAGAATGATAGTCAAACCATCATCCAAAGCATTTTAAAACAAAACTTCTCCCGTATCCCTGTCTATGATGGAGACAAGGATAACGTGATTGGGATCATTCACACCAAGAGTCTCCTTAAGGCGGGCTTTGTGGACGGTTTTGACAATATTGTTTGGAAGAAAATCTTGCAAGATCCACTTTTTGTTCCTGAAACTATTTTTGTGGATGACTTGCTAAAAGAATTGCGCAATACCCAAAGACAAATGGCAATCTTGCTAGATGAATACGGTGGGATGGCTGGTTTGGTGACACTTGAAGACCTCTTAGAGGAAATCGTTGGGGAAATCGATGACGAAACAGATAAGGCTGAAATCGAAGTTCATAAAATTGGAGAAGATACTTATATCGTTCAAGGCACCATGAATCTCAATGATTTCAATGACTACTTTGATGTTGAACTGGCAAGTGATGACGTTGATACTATCGCTGGTTATTATTTGACAGGAGTGGGGACCATTCCAACGACTGAGAAACTCAGCTATGAATTGGTCAGTCAAAACAAACAGCTTATCCTAACCAATGATAAGGTAAAAAATGGACGTGTTACCAAGGTAAAAGTCCAAATTACAGAAGTCGAAATAGAAGAAGAAACAGAGTAAACTAGAGGCTTTTGTCACCGGGCGTGACGAAGCTTTTTCAGTTGATTTCATACTCTTCGAAAATCAAATTCAAACCGCGTCAACGTCGCCTTGCCGTACGCAAGTACAGCCTGCGGCTAGTTTCCTAGTTTGCTCTTTGATTTTCATTGAGTATCAAAAGATTGTCTCCTAAAAAGAAGTCTGTCCCAAATTTGCTCCAAAAATTTTTGTAAGTTATATGTATCCATTAGAAGAAAAAGAAAAAAGCCCTTTAAACTGGGCTTTTTGTTTAAATGGAACCTGATAAATCAAGTTATAGAAGGCGGTAGACGGATTTGAACCGACGATCAAGCTTTTGCAGAGCCGTGCCTTACCACTTGGCTATACCGCCATAACTCTTACTATTATACCTTGAAAATTTCTCTACGTCAATAGTTTCTTAATCAAAAAAATAGTTTACAAAAATGAGTTTTATGTCTATAAATAAAAATGTAAGGAAAGTATGAATTTAAAGGTTTTTAGGTAGCTATTTAGAGTAACTTTTTCATGAAATGAGATGAAAAAGTGAAAAAACTTGACAAATAAAATTTTTTTGGTAGAAATACGCCTAAATATTCTGAAAATTCGTTTACTTTTTAGAAGATATATGTTATAATTTCCAATATGCTAAAATTTTTCAATAGGAGTTACAAACATGAAAAAAAGTAGAGTATTTGTTGCAGCAGGAATTGCTTTATTAGCAACAGGTGTGTTAGTTGCTTGTGGAAATTCGAAATCATCTGATTCGACAGCTCCAAAAGCCTACGGCTATGTTTATTCAGCTGATCCAGAAACATTGGACTATCTTATCTCTGGAAAACAGAGTACGAAAGTGGCTACTTCAAACGGAATCGATGGCCTCTTTACAAATGACAAATATGGGAACTTGACTCCTGCGGTTGCAGAAGACTGGTCTGTATCAAAAGATGGATTGACTTATACCTACAAAATTCGTAAAGGTGTAAAATGGATGACATCTGATGGCGAAGAATATGCTGAAGTGACTGCTAAAGATTTCGTGAATGGATTGAAACATGCGGCAGATAAAAAATCAGAAGCGCTTTACCTAGCTGAAACTTCTGTTAAGGGTCTATCTGACTATTTGACAGGTAATTCAAAAGATTTCTCTACAGTAGGTATTAAAGCGGTTGATGATTATACTCTTGAGTATACTTTGAATCAACCAGAACCATACTGGAATTCTAAGATGGCTTACTCAATTTTCTGGCCGTTAAACGAAGAATTTGAAAAATCAAAAGGTTCTGATTTTGCTAAAGCAACAGATCCTACATCCTTACTTTATAACGGACCTTTCTTGCTTAAAGGTTTGACTGCTAAATCTTCTATCGAATTTGCTAAGAATGAGCAGTACTGGGATAAAGAGAATGTTCATTTAGATACAGTCACACTTGCATACTTTGATGGTTCAGACCAAGAATCACTTGAACGTAATTTTACAAGTGGAGCTTATAGTTTTGCTCGTCTTTACCCAACAAGTTCAAACTTCTCAAAAGTAGAGGAGTCATACAAGGATAATATTTTCTACACTCCATCAGGAGCTGGTGTCGGAGGTTTAGGTGTAAATATCGATCGTCAAAATTACAAATATACCTCTAAAACAACAGATGATGAGAAAACATCTACTAAGAAAGCTCTTCTTAACAAAGACTTCCGCCAAGCCTTGAACTTTGCCTTTGATCGTACAGCTTATTCTGCTCAAGTTAACGGTAAAGAAGGTGCTCCTCTAGCAGTTCGTAACCTATTTGTGAAACCGGACTTTGTTTCTGCAGGTGAAAAAACTTTCGGTGACTTGGTTGCTGAAAAAGTTACGACTTATGGAGACGAGTGGAAAAATGTAAACTTTGCTGATGGTCAAGACGGTCTCTTTAATGCTGACAAAGCTAAAGCAGAATTTGCTAAAGCTAAAACTGCTCTGGAAGCAGAAGGTGTGAAATTCCCTATCCATTTGGATGTTCCAGTAGACCAAACGTCTAAAAACTATATTGCACGTATTCAGTCGTTCAAACAATCAGTTGAAAAAGTTTTAGGCGAAGCAAATGTTGTCGTCGATATTCAACAAATTTCTAAAGATGAATTCTTTAATGTGACTTATTATGCTGCTAATGCGGCGGCTGAGGATTGGGATCTTTCAGGTGCTGTTGGATGGAATCCTGACTATGAAGATCCATCAACTTATCTTGACATCCTTAAATCAACTAATAGTGAGCAAACGAAAACTTATATGGGCTATGATGACCCATCAAATGCAGCTGCAGCAAAAGTTGGTATGAAAGATTACGATAAATTGCTTGATGAAGCTGGAAAAGAAACAAGTGATCTTAACAAGCGTTATGAAAAATATGCTGCTGCTCAAGCTTGGTTGACAGACAGCTCACTCTTCTTACCAGCTATGTCTTCTAGTGGTGCTGCACCATTTATTTCTCGTGTTGTACCATTCTCAGCTTCTTATAGCCAATCTGGAGATAAAGCTTCAGATGTCTACTTCAAATATGTTCAGTTACAAGATAAGGTTGTAACAAAGGCTGATTATGAACAAGCTCGTGAGAAATGGCTCAAAGAGAAAAAAGAATCAAACGAAAAAGTTCAAAAAGAATTGACTAAACACGTTAAATAAATAACTCTCAAGAGAACTTTCTCTCCATGAGGAGAAGGTTCTTTTGGGATTTAAAAAGGAAACGATATGAAGAAATATATTTTTATGCGTGTCTTGCGTTCATTGTTGTCTATTTTCTTGGTGACAACTTTAACCTACACGATTATCTATACGATGGTACCTCGTAAATTGATTTTTAAACAGGATACCAACTATAATAAGATTGCAACTACTCCAGATAAACGAGATAACTATGAAAATACTGTTTATGAGCGTATGGGCTATATCGAGTATTACGATACCAAGGAGCTGCAAGAAAAAGCTAGTAAATTAGACTCATCGGTAACAGTTGATGCTAATGATAGCAATAAAGCTATTTATGAGAAATACATTAATCAATTAGGTAATGGCTGGACACTAGGTGTATTTTCAGAGAGTGGTCAGTTCTATGCTACGCGTGAAATTCCGATTTTTGAACGTGTTTTCAAATTCTATGCTAACTTGCTTGATATTGATCATACAAACAAGATTCAAGACCCTGAAAATCCAAACTTAGAACGCTATCTTCGCTTTGAAAATGATCCTGCTATCGGCTGGTCGTTGGTTGGTTCAGGTACGAAACATAAGTATCTGTTGTATTTTAACAACCAATTCCCATTTGTACACCAAAACTTTGTGAATGTTAATTTAGGTGATTCTTACCCAACTTATGCAAACACTCCCGTACTTCAAGTCATTACACAAGGTCAAGGACAAACAAAGACTGGACAAGTTCAATTCCCTACTGGTAAGAAGACTTCATCTGTAGATATTTACTCCCGTACTTATAAATCACCTAGTCAGGCAGACGCTCGTGAGGTAGCCAACTATGGTAAAAATGATCCGTATACAGCTACAGAAAGCAACTATCAGTATCCATCAATGATTGCAAGCTCTGCTGTTGCTGGATTAATTGGTTTGATTATTTCGTATGCTATTGCAATCCCTCTTGGGTCTGCTATGGCTCGCCACAAGAATACTTGGATTGATAGCTTCTCGACAGGTGCATTGACCTTCTTGCTTGCTCTTCCAACGATTGCCTTGGTTTATATCGTTCGTTTGATTGGATCATCTATTGGTCTTCCAGATTCGTTCCCTATCTTGGGTGCTGGAGATTGGCGTTCTTATGTTTTGCCAGCAGTTATTCTAGGATTGCTAGGAGCACCAAGTACAGCTATCTGGATTCGTCGTTACATGATCGATTTGCAATCTCAAGACTTCGTTCGTTTTGCTCGTGCCAAAGGTTTGTCTGAAAAAGAAATTTCAAACAAACATATCTTTAAAAACGCAATGGTTCCTTTGGTTTCAGGTATTCCTGGTGCCGTTATCGGGGTTATCGGTGGTGCAACTCTTACTGAAACAGTCTTCGCCTTCCCAGGTATGGGTAAAATGTTGATTGACTCTGTTAAGGCGTCAAATAACTCGATGGTAGTTGGTCTTGTCTTCATCTTCACATGTATTTCTATCTTCTCACTCTTTGTAGGGGATATCTGGATGACAATGCTTGACCCACGTATTAAATTGACAGAGAAAGGAGGCAAATAATGTCAACAATCGATAAAGAAAAATTTCAGTTTGTAAAACGTGACGATTTTGCCTCTGAAACGATTGATGCACCAGCTTATTCATACTGGGGATCTGTCTTCAGACAGTTTTTGAAGAAAAAATCGACAGTTGCTATGCTAGGTATTTTGGTCGCTATTATTTTAATGAGCTTTATTTACCCAATGTTCTCAGATTTTGATTTCAACGATGTAAGTAAGGTAAATGACTTCAGTGCTCGCTTTATCAAGCCTAACGCTGAACATTGGTTTGGTACAGATAGTAATGGTAAATCTTTGTTTGATGGGGTTTGGTTTGGTGCGCGTAACTCTATCCTCATCTCTGTAATTGCTACTTTTATTAACCTTATAATTGGTGTTATTGTTGGTGGAATTTGGGGAATTTCAAAATCCGTTGACCGTATCATGATGGAAGTTTATAACATTATTTCAAACATTCCATCTCTCTTGATTGTTATTGTCTTGACGTACTCAATTGGTGCTGGTTTCTGGAATTTGATTTTTGCTATGAGTGTGACAACTTGGATTGGGATTGCTTATATGATTCGTATCCAAATCATGCGTTACCGTGATTTGGAATACAACCTCGCTTCTCAAACTCTTGGAACACCTACCTTTAAAATCATCGTCAAAAATATTATGCCACAATTGGTATCTGTTATTGTATCTACGATGACATTGATGTTGCCAAGTTTTATCTCTTAT
Organism: Streptococcus sp. OH4692_COT-348; assembly: GCF_003859975.1. Lineage (GTDB taxonomy): Bacteria > Bacillota > Bacilli > Lactobacillales > Streptococcaceae > Streptococcus. Next base: position 33,296 of record NZ_RQZB01000012.1, on the reverse strand, counting down.
GAAGCCTTCCTTTCCTTCTTTGGCTTAGGACTACCTGTGACAGTTCCAAGTTTGGGACGTTTGATTTCAGACTATTCACAAAACGTTACGACCAACGCTTACCTATTCTGGATTCCATTAACAACATTGATTTTGGTATCCTTATCTCTCTTTGTTGTTGGTCAAAACTTAGCGGATGCTAGTGATCCACGTACACATAGATAGGAGTAAATATGACAAAAGAAAATAATGTAATATTGACTGCTCGCGATATTGTCGTGGAATTTGACGTTCGTGACAAAGTGTTAACGGCTATCCGAGGAGTGTCTCTGGATTTGATTGAAGGGGAAGTTCTTGCCTTGGTAGGTGAGTCTGGTTCCGGTAAATCTGTATTAACAAAAACTTTTACAGGAATGTTAGAAGATAATGGGCGTATTGCTCAAGGAAGTATCGACTATCGTGGACAAGACTTGACTGCTCTGGCTTCTAACAAGGAGTGGGAGAAGATTCGTGGTGCTAAAATTGCGACCATCTTCCAAGATCCTATGACAAGTTTGGATCCAATCAACACAATCGGTAGCCAAATTACAGAAGTTATCGTTAAACACCAAGGAAAAACAGCCAAGGAAGCTAAAGAAATGGCAATCGACTATATGAAAAAAGTCGGAATTCCAGAAGCTGAGAAACGTTTTGAAGAATATCCTTTCCAATATTCTGGTGGGATGCGTCAACGTATTGTTATTGCGATAGCTCTTGCTTGTCGTCCAGATATCTTAATCTGTGATGAACCTACAACGGCCCTTGACGTAACTATTCAAGCACAAATTATTGATTTGCTTAAAACCTTGCAAAATGAGTACCACTTTACCATTATCTTTATCACACATGACCTTGGTGTGGTAGCAAGTATTGCAGATAAAGTAGCGGTTATGTACGCTGGGGAAATTGTAGAATATGGAACTGTTGAGGAAGTCTTCTATGACCCACGCCATCCATATACTTGGAGTCTCTTATCTAGCTTACCTCAGCTTGCTGATGATAAAGGTGAATTATACTCTATCCCAGGAACACCGCCATCTCTTTATACTGAGTTGAAAGGTGATGCTTTTGCCCTTCGTTCAGACTATGCTATGCAAATTGACTTTGAACAAAAAGCACCTAAGTTTTCTGTTAGTGATACTCACTGGGCTAAGACTTGGTTGCTTCATGAAAATGCTCCTAAAGTTGAAAAACCAGGAGTTATAGCAGATTTGCATGACAAGATTCGTGATAAAATGGGCTTTGCTCATCTAGAAGACTAGGAGGAAGGAAATGTCTGAAAAATTAGTAGAAATTAAAGATTTAGAAATTTCCTTCGGTGAAGGAAGTAAGAAGTTTGTTGCAGTTAAAAATGCAAACTTCTTTATCAACAAGGGAGAGACATTCTCTCTTGTAGGTGAATCCGGTAGTGGAAAAACAACCATTGGTCGTGCTATTATTGGTTTGAACAATACAAGCAAAGGTGAAATTATCTTTGATGGTCAGAAGATTAATGGGAAAAAATCACACAAGGAATCATCAGAGCTGATTCGTCGTATTCAGATGATTTTCCAAGACCCTGCAGCCAGCTTGAATGAGCGTGCGACAGTTGATTACATTATCTCGGAAGGTCTTTATAACTACCATTTGTTTAAAGATGAAGAAGATAGACAAGAAAAAGTTCAAAAGATGATTCATGAAGTTGGGCTTTTAAAAGAACACTTGACCCGTTACCCACACGAGTTTTCTGGTGGTCAACGTCAGCGTATCGGGATTGCCCGTGCCCTTGTTATGGAGCCTGATTTCGTTATTGCAGATGAGCCAATTTCAGCCTTGGACGTTTCTGTGCGTGCCCAAGTTTTGAACTTGCTTAAGAAATTCCAAAAAGAGTTAGGTTTGACTTATCTTTTCATTGCTCATGATTTGTCGGTTGTTCGCTTTATTTCAGATCGTATCGCAGTTATTTATAAGGGTGTTATTGTAGAGGTTGCAGAAACAGAAGAATTGTTTAATAATCCAATTCACCCATATACTCAGGCCTTGCTTTCAGCTGTACCAATTCCAGACCCAATCTTGGAACGCAAGAAGGTCTTGAAAGTATATGATCCAGATCAACATGATTATGAGACAGATAAGCCATCTATGGTAGAAATTCGTCCAGGTCATTATGTTTGGGCTAATCAAGCGGAAGTAGCTCGTTATACAGCAAATCTTAGATAAGATAATACTACGAGAGGACTATTTGGTCTTCTCATTTTTAGTTTAAAAAATCCCCTTTTACGATTTTGTAAAAGGGGAGTAATGTTGTAATTAACGTTTAGACCAAGTCCTCTTCATAAAGAGAAGTAGGATTGGGTATATCTCCAAGCGCCCTGCAATCATTGCAAAGGAGAGGAGAAGTTTTGAGATAGGACTAAAGATTGAGAAACTAGAAGTGGTTCCTAGAATAGGTCCTATATTATTGAAACAGCTAAAGACAGCGCTAGTCACAACCAGAAAATCATTGCTATCTAGACTGACAATAAAGATAAGCGCTAGCAAAATCATAGCATAGATGACAAAGTACTTGAGAATCTTATGTTGGGTATCTTTGTCAATCACCGTTTTGTTAACATGGAGGGTCAAAACACGGTGGGGTGATAGAATTGACAAAATCTGATTTTTAGCAATTTTTGAAAGGATGAGGCCTCGAATAACCTTGAGTCCACCTGCGGTTGAACCAGCAGAACCACCGATTGCCATGAGGAAGAGAAGGATAAACTGGGAGAAGAGGGGCCAGTTGGTAATATCTCCGTAACCAAAACCAGTCGTTGTAATGATATTGGAAACTTGGAAGAAGGCCATTTCAAAGCTCTTGGAAAATCCTGGGTAGAGATAGAGGGTATTAAGGCTAATCAAGCCTGTAGAAACTAGCACGATGAGCAAGTAAGCACGAAGTTCCTCGTCACCAAAGAAGGCTTTGACGCGGCGGAGCATGAGGTAGTAGTAGAGATTGAAATTTACCCCAAAAACCAAAACTCCGACACTGACTAGATAGGTAATCAGTGAGCTACCATAGTGGGCAATTCCGTCGTTATAGACTGTAAAACCTCCTGTACCTGCTGTTCCCATGGCAATGACAAAACTATCAAATAGGGGCATTCCGGCTAGATAATAGATGATGACAAAGAGGGAGAAGAGAGCTAGATAAAGGAGATAGAGAATCTGGGCAGTGTTTTTTAGTTTGGATACAACCTTGCCAAAAACAGGGCCAGGAACCTCAGCCTTCATCACTTCTAGGTGGCTATTCTTGGCATTATCCATAATAGCAAGTGCAAAAACAAGCACTCCCATCCCTCCAATCAAGTGGGTAAAACTTCGCCAGAAGAGGAGGGAACGACTGAGAACCGAAACGTCGTTCAGAATAGTTGCTCCAGTAGTTGTAAAGCCCGAACTGATTTCAAAAAAGGCATCGATAACGCTGGGAATTTGACCAGCAAAAACAAAGGGGAGACCGCCAAAGAAAGACCAAAGGATCCAACAGAGGGCCACAATCAAGATTCCCTCCTTGGCATAAATCCGTTGATTTTTTGGCTTTTGTAAAATTCCTGAGCCACCTAGTAATACGAGAATCCCAATCGTTGTAAAGAGGGATGTAAAAACTTGGCTCGATTCATGGTAGTAGACGGCAATCGCAACAGGAACCAAGAGGAGAACAGCTTCAATCAAAAGTAACTTTGAAAGGAGGTAACGAATCATACTTTTATTCATCTCTTACCTCGCGATTAAGTCATAAATCTTGGTGATGTTTGGCAACAAGGTTGTTACTAGGAGCTTGTCTCCGACTTCAAGCGTATCCTCCCCAGTAGGGAAAATAGTCTTGCCCTTTCGAATGATGGCTGCTATAAGAACCCCTTTTTTCAATTTCAGTTGAGAAAGAGGTTTGGCAGTCATTTTATTGGCTTCCTTGATATGGAATTGTAGGGTTTCGATTTGGCCATTTGCTAGATGGTGCATGGCTTGAAGGTCTGAATACTGGGCATTAACACGGCCACGAATAAAGTGCATGATTGTATCTACAGCGATGATTTTCGGAGTGATAATGCTTGAGAAATCAGGCGCATGAATAATTTCAAGGAGACTAGTTCTGTTAACCTTGCTAATATTTTTTTGCACCCCGACACTATCCAGGAACATAGAAGTAATAATATTCTCTTCGTCAACTCCTGTTAGGGTTGCTACTGCATCATAGTTTTGGGCACTTTCTTCCAGCAGGATATCTTTTGCGGTACCATCTCCTTGGACAATATAGAGATTAGGGAATTTCTCACTAAAGAAACGTGCTCTTTCAGGATTAATCTCGATGACTTTGGTATCAATACGACTGTCTTTGAGGATACCTAGTAGATAATAGGCAATTCTACCTGCTCCAACGATGAGAAGGCTCTTCACAGCACGAGATTTGAAATAATTATGGAAGAGCATCATATCAACACGGTTACCAGTGACAAAGATTCTATCTTTATCCTGTATGGTCATGTCACCACTTGGGATGATAATTTGATGATCTCTTTCTATCGCACAGACAATGACATTGCCGAATTTTTTCCGAAAATCAGAAATGGGCATTTGGCAAAGACCGCTAGTGGATTTGACAATAAATTCCATGAGGCTAACGCGTCCACCAGCAAAGCGTTCGACAGATAGGGCGTTGGGGAAGTCAATGATATTCGCGATAGCGCGGGCAGCCAAGAGCTCAGGATTTACGATAAGAGAAAAGCCGAGAATATTCTTTTCTTTGAAATAAGAGTTAGAGTATTCAGGATTTCGCACCCGAACGATGGTTTCTTTAGCCCCCATTTTTTTGGCTAGAACGGCTGCAATCATGTTCACTTCATCGTATTCAGTCAAGGCGATAAAGATATCACAATCCTGAACACTGGCTTGCTCAAGGATGGTGAAATCGGCCCCGTTACCAAGGATACCCATGATATCAAAGCGATTAACAATATGATTGAGAACAGCTTCGTCTTGCTCAATCAGCAAAACATCATGCTTTTCTGCAACCAGGGAGCGACAGAGAGCAAAACCAACTTTTCCCCCTCCGACAAGGATAATTTTCATAACAAAACCTACTTTTTCATGATGTAACTATCATACCTTTTTTCAAGAAAAAATGCACCTACTAGCTCATAACAAGAGCTTTTAGTAGGAAATTTGCTATAAGGTAAAACTATACCCTAATCAACTGAAATAGCTAGTAGCATCTTTCTCTGAAATATGGTATGATAAAGGATATACAAGGAGATAAATGAATAATAATTTACTGGTATTATAATCAGACTTTGGTCTGCTTGATGGTGCGGTATCGGATATGATTGGAGTGGCTTTAGAAGAGTCTCCAACCTTAAAAATTCATCATTTGACGCACGATATCACGCCTTATAATATTTTTGAGGGGAGTTATTGATATTCTGGATGTTCGTTTTGGACCTCTATTACGCGAGAAGAATTTTACAAGCTGGAACCAGTATTCGGTGACCGTTTTGAGGTGACTATCTATCATGCAGATATGCTGGTCTATCAAAATCAGGTTGTTTATGACAAATCATTTGCAGATGCGAGGATTGGGCAACCCATCCTTTACATCAATTCCCTCTATCGTTTAGGTCTGGCTATCAACCAAGCTTCTTTTGCTAAGGCCTATAATTTGGGTGTTGGTTCATCTTGGACCATTGAAATAAAGAAAATAGAATTATAAAATAGGAGAATATAGATGAAAAATCAATCAATTAAACAAGTTGTTGCTATCGGTGTTGGAGCTGCGCTCTTTGTTGTTATCGGGATGATTAGCATTCCGACACCTGTTCCAAATACAAGCATCCAGCTTCAGTATGCGGTACAGAGTCTCTTGTCTATCATTTTTGGCCCTCTAGTAGGACTGCTTGTCGGTTTAATTGGGCATGCTGTTAAGGATTCTATTGCAGGCTACGGTCTTTGGTGGACTTGGATTATTGCTAGTGGTCTCTTTGGTCTAGCCGTCGGACTCTTTAGAAAATACATTCGAGTAACACAGGGTGTTTTTGAGTTGAAGGATATTGTCTTCTTTAACCTTATTCAGATTGTTGCAAATGCTCTTGTTTGGGGTGTCTTGGCACCCCTTGGAGATGTTGTGATTTATCAAGAAGCAGCTGAAAAAGTATTTGCCCAAGGGATTGTTGCAGGTATTGCTAACGCTGTAACTGTAGCTATCGCAGGTACCCTTCTTTTGATAGCTTATTCACGTACACAGACTCGTTCAGGAAGTTTGAAAAAGGATTAATATAAGAGAAAAGGCTGGACAACCAGTCTTTTTCGATGTTTATAGATTAGTTAGGCAAGTAAGCTAGGGTAGGAATCTTTTTGGCGCTAAGATTTTAAGAGAAGAGACTGCAAGAAGGGGTAGATTTATGATAAAATAGAAGTCTAAGAAGCGAATGAAGAGAGTAAGATGAAAGAAGCTATAATTGAGTGGAAGGATTTCTCTTTCCAGTATGAAACGCAACAAGAACCGACCTTGCAAGGAGTTGACTTGACCATTTACAAGGGAGAGAAAGTCTTAATTGTTGGTCCATCTGGGTCAGGTAAGTCTACCTTGGGTCAATGTTTGAATGGTATTATTCCTAATATTTACAAGGGTCAGACGTCTGGAGAATTTTTGATCAAGGGGCAAGCAGCCTTTGATATGAGCATCTATGACAAATCTCATCTGGTTAGCACAGTTTTGCAGGATACAGATGGGCAGTTTATCGGTTTATCCGTTGCAGAGGATTTGGCTTTTGCTCTGGAAAATGATGTGACAAGTCTAGAAGAGATGAAAGGTCGTGTTCATAAATGGGCTGAAAAGTTGGACCTTCTTTCTTTACTGTCTCAGCGTCCTCAGGATTTGTCAGGTGGACAAAAGCAGCGGGTCAGTTTGGCTGGTGTCTTGATTGATGAGAGTCCGATTCTTTTGTTTGATGAGCCACTCGCCAATCTGGATCCCAAGTCAGGTCAGGATATTATCGAATTGATTGACCAAATTCATAAGGAGGAGGGGACGACGACTCTTATTATCGAGCACCGTTTAGAGGATGTTCTGCATCGCCCTGTGGATCGGATTGTCTTGATAAACGATGGTCGTATCCTCTTTAATGGGAGCCCTGATCAGCTACTGGAGACTGATTTATTGACCCAAAATGGAATCCGAGAACCCCTTTATCTAACCACTCTCCGTCAATTGGGTGTGGATTTAGTCAAGGAAGAACAATTAGCGAATCTGGATAACATGTCTATCTCAAAAGGTCAGGTTCAGTTACAGACTGAATTGGTAAAAGAGACACCAGATTTGCAGTCACTTTTTAGACTAGATGATGTGTCTTTTTCTTATGATGATAGACCGATTTTGAAATCCATTCATCTGGATATTAAAAAGGGCGAAAAGATTGCCATTGTCGGAAAAAATGGAGCAGGGAAATCAACCCTAGCCAAGGCCTTAAGTAGCTTTATTCAGACGGAAGGTCGCTATCTTTGGGAAGGACAGGATATCAAAGGAGATTCTGTTGCAGAGCGGGCGGAACGAGTAGGCTATGTGCTGCAAAATCCCAACCAAATGATTTCAACCAATATGATTTTTGATGAGGTTGCTCTGGGACTTCGTTTGCGAGGTGTGGACGAGCAGGAAATTGAAACGAGAGTCTATGAAACTTTGAGAATCTGTGGTCTCTATGAATTCCGTAATTGGCCCATTTCTGCCCTGTCATTTGGTCAGAAAAAACGTGTTACTATTGCTTCAATTTTGGTCTTGGGGGCTGAAATTATCCTCTTAGATGAACCGACTGCGGGTCAAGACCAGAAGAACTATACTGAGATTATGGAATTTCTAGAAGAACTGCATCAAAAAGGTCATACCATTGTCATGATTACTCATGATATGCAATTGATGCTGGATTATTCAGATCGGGCCCTTGTCATGGTGGATGGGGAGTTGATTGCTGATACTGATCCAGCCAGTCTATTGAGTAATCCCGAGCTGTTAGTAAAAGCCAATCTAAAAGAAACTTCAATCTTCAACTTGGCTAAAAAACTAGACGTGGATCCACTTGCTTTAACGGCATTTTACAAAGAAAGGAGAGAAGGATGCAAGCTAAATTAATCGGTTACCAGCATAGAGATACTGTGATTCATCGCTTGTCAGGAGCTGGGAAACTCCTATTTTTCATTCTTGTGTCACTGGCTGCCATGATTAGCTATGATACCAGACTGCTTGTTCTGATTGCTATCTTTTCGGTTTTTCTCCTCTATTTGTCAGAAATCCGCTTTAAAGATGTTTCTTTTGTAGCCGTTTTTGCGACGGTATTTGCCGTTTTAAACGTTTTGATGGTCTATCTCTTTTCTCCCGAGTATGGGGTTGGACTTTACGGAGAGAGAAGTGTGATTTGGCAGGGAATCGGTGCCTACACTCTGACCAGTCAAGAGCTCTTTTATCTGCTAAATCTGGCTATTAAGTACCTTTGCACTATTCCTCTGGCTATTATCTTTTTGATGACAACCCATCCTAGTCAGTTTGCTTCCAGTTTAAATCAAATTGGTGTGCCTTACAAGATTGCCTATTCAGTCAGCCTGACTTTGCGCTATATTCCAGATTTGCAGGAAGAATTCTTTACCATCAAGATGTCTCAGGAAGCGCGTGGGATGGAATTATCTAAGAAAGCTTCTCTCATGCAACGAATCAAAGGTAATTTGCGCATTATTACTCCCTTGATTTTTAGCTCGCTAGAACGCATTGATACCATCGCGACCGCCATGGAGCTTCGTCGTTTTGGGAAAGAGAAAAAACGCACTTGGTATAGTTATCAGGCCTTGAAAAAAGGAGACTATCTTACCTTGTTCTTGGCAACCTTGTTTTTAGTAGCTAGTTTACTACTTATCTTGCAGAATCACGGACGATTTTACAACCCTTGGAAATAGTATTGTCAAAGTTTTCATTAGATAAGTAAAGAGAAATTATTCTATAACTTTTTATTGATAGATTGTATGAGAAATAAAGTTAATAATTGTATGCTTGAAACTTTTTGACAAAATATGAATTAGTTTGTCTACTTTATAGTAGAATTTACACTACAAAATCAAAGTTATTCAAATATAATCATTTTCAACTAAGTTCAGTGTCATAATGTGGAGACGATATAAAATAGTAAAAGTACTTAATTTAAATCGTGTTAATTTCACTTTGTGTAAACATGAGAAAATTTGAATGTATATAATGACGGGAGATGATTTACAATGATAAGTTTAGAGTTGTTGTCTGAAGAAAATAGTTTAGACGTCTATTTTTTTGAAAAAGAGAATCGAAAGTATTTTGAGCGGAATTTACCTCCTAGACCAGCTAACTATTTTGATTTAGAAGGTTTTAAAGAAATTACGAGGGAATTGTTAACGGAACAAACGAATCGGGATGTCTACATGCATCTTATCAGAGATTTGCAAGGCGTTATGGTTGGAAGAATTAATTTAAGTGTTTTAGAGAATAATCGAAAAACAGCAGAGCTTGGGTATAGGATTGGGGAAAATGTTAGCAATTTAGGTTATGCCAGCGAAGCGGTTAAACTCGTTTTAGAAAAGGCCTTTACTATTTATGGTTTACATAGGATTATCGCAGGGACGGCAACGGACAATCTGGCCTCTCAGAGAGTGCTTTTAAAAAATGGCTTCATCTTTAGTAGGGTTATAGAAAATGACTTACAAATTCATAATGAGTGGCTTCATACAGCAGTATTTGAAATAACGAGGTCATAATATCATCATTCCCAGTCCACAGATAGGTATAAAAGAGTAAGCAATTTTTGCAGATATTTAAGAATTTTCTCCTAGAAACCCCAAGAAATAGCTTGAAAAAATTGAAAAAATCAAGTCGTTTCTATTGACAATGATTCTGAAAGTGTTATACTAAGAAAGTAGTTTCGCTGATTTACTTCAAACCTGTTGTGAGGTAAGTTAACGATGCCTTAACCACGCTGTTTGCTGAGCTTGACTCCGGGCAGTGTGGCTATTTTTTTGCAATGGTGAAAGGAAGCAAGTCATGACAAATCACATTGTATTATTTGAACCACAAATTCCACAAAATACAGGCAATATCGCGCGTACTTGCGCTGCGACCAATTCTCCCCTCCACATCATCAAGCCAATGGGCTTTCCTATTGACGACCGCAAGATGAAGCGAGCTGGATTGGATTATTGGGATAAGCTAGAAATTTATTTTTACGAGAGTTTGGAGGGTTTCATGTCTCAGATGAAGGGCAAACTTTATCTGATTTCGAAATTCGCTGAGAAAGTGTATTCTGATGTGGATTTATCGACTGACGAGGACCATTATTTTCTTTTTGGACGTGAAGACAAGGGTTTACCTGAAGACTTTATGCGCGAACATCCTGAGAAGGCTCTTCGTATTCCTATGAATGATGAACATGTCCGCAGTCTTAATGTGTCTAATACAGTCTGCATGATTGTCTATGAGGCTCTTCGCCAGCAGAACTTTGCAGGTCTTGAGCTTGTTCATACCTATGAAGTGGATAAATTGAAATAAAAAATGAAAATGAAAATGAACAAAATGCTTGCGCTTGCAAGCGTTTTTTGTTATGATAAAAGAGTCTTCAGGGCAGGGTGTGATTCCCGACCGGCGGTAAATTTGACTAGCTATTTTAGCTTTCTCGTCGTTGTCTTGTCTCGATATACTTTAAGTATTATCTTCGACTGCGACGCCTAGATAAATCTAAAATATCTTAGCCAAATAAGTCCGCGAGCGCAAGCTGATGTGGTGAGATTCCACAACCGACAGTATAGTCTGGATGGGAGAAGACGAAAGAATAGCTTTGTCTGTTCTGATAGATTTATAGCTAAACTGTAACCGCTTGCTTGAATTTCCTTAATAGAGTGAGAGGGAACTTTTGGGATATAAAAAGTGAGAATAGATAGAAAAATCCTTTCTAACTTCTTCTGATTTTATAGAAAATTGGAGGAACCTGTTATGACAAACACACGTCGACTTTCGACCATTGCAATTCTATCAGCTATCTCATTTGTGCTGATGTACTTTGACTTTCCGCTTTTACCAGCGGCATCCTTCCTTAAGATCGAATTTAGTATCTTGCCAGTCCTTGTGGGCTTGGTGGTCATGGATTTGCCTGCTGCTCTAGGAATTCTCTTGCTTCGCTCACTCTTGAAGCTGCTTCTTAACAGCCAGGGAGTGAATACTTACATTGGTTTGCCAATGAATATCGTAGCTTTGGGAGTTTTTGTCATCGTATTTGCTTTGATTTGGAAAAAGGAACGGACAACCCTTCGTTTCCTACTAGGCTCTCTAGCTGGAACTATTGGCTTGACCGTGGCTATGTTGGTTCTCAACTATGTTTACGCTGTTCCTTTGTACGCTAAGTTTGCTAACTTTGATATTGGAAAAATTTTGGGACTTTCCAACTACCTAATGACCATGGTATTACCTTTTAACTTGATTGAGGGAGTAATCTTTTCCGTTTCATTCTGGTTGTTGTATATTCTCTTGAAACCAACCTTAAAACATTATGAAAGATAAACAAACATTTTTAATGAAGGGCAGTTTTGCCCTTTTACTTTTCGTTATTCTTGGCTACATGGTCAAATTTTACCCTGAAACGCTGGTCGGTTTTGACCAACCGATACAGACTGCCGTTCGAGGAGACTTGCCAGATTACTTGACTATTCTTTTCCGAGCCATCACACGCCTGATTGATATCCCAGTGATTATCACTTGGGTTGTCATTACAGCCTTTATCTTTTATCGTAAGCGGTGGAAGATAGAAAGTTTCTTCATGCTAGGGAATTTGGCTTTGGCTGGTCTTTTAATCGTGACCTTTAAAAATATCTACCAGCGCCCACGACCAGCTATTTTACACTTGGTTGAGGAGAAGGGATTTTCCTTCCCAAGCGGCCATTCTCTGGCTGTAACCTTGCTGGTCGGTTCTCTGATTGTCATTCTCAGTCAACGGATTAAAAATCCAGTCTGGAGAAAAATCGTGCAAATCGTCCTTGGTCTCTACCTAGTCAGTGTGCTGGTATCAAGGGTCTATCTGGGAGTTCACTATCCATCAGATGTCCTTGCCAGTCTCTGTGTCGGCTTGGGAGTCCTGTTTATCGAGTTTCCCTTCTATGACAAGCTCCGATTCCAATGGCGATTTAAAGGCAAGCAGAAGTGAGTATCAAATTCCTTTGAGGAGAAAGAAATGAAAGTCAATATAGCAGATCTTCATCCGACTCAACTATACTTATCAGAAAAGAAGTTGCAAGATATTCAGATGCTTTACCAGTCGGCAGAAACAATCCAAGTCGATCCAATCAGTATTCTTGCCTTTGGAAATTGCTTGTTGATTACAGATGGACATCACAGGGCTTATCAGGCTTTATTGGCAGGTCGGGATACGATTTCTGCTGAGTGGGATAGAGATGGTGGTGATGAACTATATCATCTCTATGCGCAAGCTTGTGAGGAAAGAATGATTTACTCTGTTCTGGATTTAAAAAATCATATCTTAGCTCAAGATGAGTATGAAGCAAAATGGTATAACTGGTGTGATGGTTTTAATCAAGCAGCAACTCTCTTATTGAAAAGGAAAGCAGATGAAACAGGCCTTATAAATAGGTAGTGCATTGTGTCTTGTTCCTTTTTATACTGAAATTAGTCTAATCTAACTTGTTTTTTAACTAAAAATCTGATAAACTATGTAGTAATTGAATAGAAATCCGCAAGACTAGTAGCCCAAGGGAAGTATATCAGGGAGGAGAGCCGTGACTGCAAGCTCTCTATATGAAAGCTGGGTGAATTCACTTGCGCATGGATTTAGAAATGAAGGTCTGACTTGTCAGATGAAAACGGATGGTACCGCGTGTCAACGCTCCGAGTGGAGTTTTTGGCATGTGGTTTTCTTTTTATCTACGAGCGACTGATGGAGGAAATATGTCAACTATTGAAGAACAATTAAAAGCGCTTCGCGAAGAAATGCTGGCTAGCTTGAAGCAGATTACTGCTGAAAATGAAAAAGAGATGCAAGATTTGCGTGTCTCTGTCCTTGGTAAAAAGGGTTCGCTCACTGAAATCCTCAAAGGGATGAAAGATGTTTCTGCTGAGATGCGTCCAATCATTGGGAAACACGTCAATGAAGCTCGTGATGTCTTGACAGCTGCCTTTGAAGAAACAGCTAAGCTCTTGGAAGAAAAGAAAGTCGCGGCTCAACTGGCTAGCGAGAGTATCGATGTGACGCTTCCAGGTCGTCCAGTTGCGACTGGTCACCGTCATGTCCTCACACAAACCAGTGAGGAAATCGAAGATATTTTCATTGGGATGGGTTACCAAGTCGTGGATGGTTTTGAAGTGGAGCAAGACTACTATAACTTTGAGCGTATGAACCTTCCAAAAGACCACCCAGCTCGTGATATGCAGGACACTTTCTATATCACAGAAGAGATCTTACTCCGTACTCACACGTCTCCAGTTCAAGCGCGTGCAATGGATGCTCATGATTTCTCTAAAGGCCCTTTGAAAATGATCTCACCAGGGCGTGTGTTCCGTCGTGACACAGACGATGCGACCCACAGTCACCAGTTCCACCAAATTGAAGGCTTGGTTGTTGGGAAAAATATCTCTATGGCTGATCTTCAAGGAACCCTTCAGTTGATTGTGCAAAAAATGTTCGGTGAAGAGCGTCAGATCCGTCTGCGCCCATCTTACTTCCCATTCACAGAGCCATCTGTTGAGGTGGATGTTTCTTGCTTCAAGTGTGGTGGAGAAGGCTGTAACGTATGTAAGAAAACAGGTTGGATCGAAATTATGGGGGCCGGTATGGTTCACCCACGTGTCCTCGAAATGAGTGGAATTGATGCAACGGTCTACTCTGGATTTGCCTTTGGTCTTGGACAAGAGCGTGTAGCTATGCTCCGTTACGGAATCAACGATATCCGTGGATTCTACCAAGGAGATGTCCGCTTCTCAGAACAGTTTAAATAAGATTGAAACATGTAATACAGTCCTAGTCAGGTAAATGGTAAGGGCTGACTCGAAGAAAAAGAAAGGAATTGAAAAGGTCTTACTTGGTGGGATCTTACAATCAGAATTATGCTTGTATCTTATAAATGGTTAAAAGAATTGGTGGACATTGATGTGCCATCACAAGAGTTGGCTGAAAAAATGTCAACTACAGGGATCGAGGTAGAAGGTGTGGAAACACCTGCTGCCGGTCTCTCAAAAATTGTCGTCGGTGAGGTCTTGTCTTGCGAAGATGTGCCAGAAACTCACCTCCATGTTTGTCAGGTTAACGTTGGCGAAGAAGCAACCCGTCAAATCGTCTGTGGTGCCCCAAATGTGCGTGCTGGTATCAAGGTTATGGTGGCTCTTCCAGGAGCTCGCATCGCTGACAACTATAAAATCAAAAAAGGAAAAATCCGTGGCTTAGAGTCACTTGGGATGATCTGTTCGCTTGGCGAATTGGGAATTTCTGACTCAGTTGTGCCTAAGGAATTCGCAGATGGCGTTCAAATTTTGCCAGAAAATGCCGTTCCAGGTGAGGAAGTCTTCTCATATCTAGACTTGGATGATGAAATCATCGAACTTTCCATCACTCCAAACCGTGCGGATGCCCTTTCTATGCGTGGGGTGGCTCACGAAGTGGCAGCCATCTATGACAAGGCAGTCAACTTTAAAGAATTTACTCTAACAGAAACTAACCAAGCTGCGGCAGATGCCCTTTCTGTGGGCATTGAAACAGACAAGGCACCTTACTATGCGGCCCGCATCTTAGACAATGTGACTATTGCACCAAGTCCACAATGGTTGCAAAACCTTCTCATGAACGAAGGCGTCCGTCCCATCAATAACGTTGTAGACGTGACAAACTACATCTTGCTCTACTTTGGTCAACCTATGCATGCCTTTGACTTGGATACCTTTGAAGGAAATGACATCCGTGTGCGTGAAGCGCGTGCTGGTGAAAAATTGGTGACTTTAGATGGTGAAGAACGTGACTTGGACGTGAATGACTTAGTTATCACTGTCGCAGACAAGCCAGTAGCCCTTGCAGGTGTCATGGGCGGTCAAGCAACAGAAATTTCTGAGAAATCTAGTTGTGTCGTCCTTGAAGCTGCAGTCTTCAACGGAAAATCAATCCGTAAAACCAGCGGTCGTCTTAACCTTCGTTCTGAGTCATCTTCTCGCTTTGAAAAAGGAATCAATGTGGCAACAGTCAATGAAGCACTTGATGCGGCAGCTAGTATGATTGCCGAACTTGCCGGTGCGACGGTGCGTAAAGGCATCGTTTCAGCGGGTGAACTTGATACCTCTGATGTGGAAGTTTCTTCAACTCTTGCTGATGTTAACCGTGTCCTTGGTACAGAACTTTCTTACGCGGATGTAGAAGACGTCTTCCGTCGTCTTGGCTTTGGTCTTTCTGGAAATGCAGATAGCTTTACAGTCAGCGTCCCACGTCGCCGTTGGGATATCACCATCGAAGCGGACCTCTTTGAAGAAATTGCTCGTATCTATGGATATGACCGCTTGCCAACCAGTCTTCCAAAAGATGACGGTACAGCTGGTGAATTGACTGCGACACAAAAACTTCGCCGTCAAGTTCGTACCATTGCTGAAGGAGCAGGTTTGACAGAAATCATCACCTATGCTCTAACAACTCCTGAAAAAGCAGTTGAGTTTACGGCTCAACCAAGTAACCTTACTGAACTCATGTGGCCAATGACAGTGGACCGTTCTGTCCTCCGTCAAAATATGGTTTCAGGTATCCTTGATACGGTGGCTTATAACGTAGCTCGTAAGAACAAAAACTTGGCCCTTTACGAGATTGGAAAAGTCTTTGAACAAACAGGTAATCCAAAAGAAGAACTTCCAAATGAGATCAACAGTTTTGCCTTTGCCTTGACAGGCTTGGTTGCTGAAAAAGACTTCCAAACAGCAGCAGTTCCAGTTGATTTCTTCTATGCTAAAGGAATCCTTGAAGCCCTCTTTGCTCGTTTGGGACTAGAAGTGATCTATACAGCTACAGCTGAAATTGAAAGCCTCCACCCAGGTCGTACAGCTATGATTTCACTCGGTGATCAAGTTCTTGGTTTCCTTGGTCAAGTGCATCCAGTCACTGCCAAGGCTTACGATATTCCAGAAACTTATGTAGCTGAGCTCAACCTTTCAGCCATCGAAGTAGCCCTTCAACCTGCTACTCCATTTGTAGAAATTACTAAATTCCCAGCAGTCAGCCGTGACGTTGCCCTTCTCCTCAAGGCAGAAGTGACTCACCAAGAAGTTGTGGACGCCATCCAAGCTACAGGCGTGAAACGTTTGACAGATATCAAACTCTTTGACGTTTTCTCAGGCGAAAAATTGGGACTTGGTATGAAGTCAATGGCTTATAGCTTGACTTTCCAAAATCCAGAAGATAGCTTAACGGACGAAGAAGTCGCACGCTACATGGAAAAAATCCAAGCTTCTCTCGAAGAAAAAGTGAATGCAGAAGTGCGTTAAATCATCAATCCATCCTTTGGGGTGGATTTTTGCTTTTCAAATAACAATTCAGGATTAAAAATGGACAGTTGAGGAACAGAGAAGATAAATTGGAGTTTACCAGTGTATAATGTACTCATAACTCAAAGTACCCTAAGATTTTTTACTAAAATGAGGATGATAAAAATGGACATAAACCATTGTAAAGGCTATCAAAAAGGAGTATAATGAGTGCAAGACATTTCGGAGGTGAAAGATGCTAGAAGTAAGAAGTCTAGAGAAAAGTTTTGGACCCAAGCAAGTTTTGTTTGGTATTGACTTTCAAGCGCGACCAGGTCGTATTTTGGGACTAGTCGGAAAAAATGGTGCTGGGAAAACAACGATTTTCCACAGTATTTTGAAGTTTTTAGAATACCAAGGAGAAATTAGTCTGGATGGGCAGGATATTCGTCAGGAGACCTATGCTCGGATTGGCTATCTGCCTGAAGAACGCAGTCTCATGCCTAAATTGACAGTCCTTGAACAAGTTCGCTATTTGGCGACTCTAAAAGGTATGGATGCCAAGGAGATCAAGGAAAAACTCCCTCAATGGATGAAGAGGTTGGAAGTGAAAGGAAAGCTGACTGATAAAATTAAGAGCCTGTCAAAAGGAAATCAGCAGAAGATTCAGCTCATCATTACTCTGATTCATGAGCCAGACTTGATTATTTTGGATGAGCCTTTCAGTGGATTGGACCCAGTCAATACAGAATTGCTCAAGCAAGTCATTTTTCAAGAAAAAGAACGTGGGGCAACTATTATCTTTTCTGACCATGTCATGACTAACGTCGAGGAACTTTGTGACGATATTCTCATGATTCGAGATGGTCGTGTGGTCTTGCATGGACCAGTTCAGGATGTCCGCAATCAATACGGGAAAACGCGTCTCTTTGTTTCAAGTGAACGAAGCAAGGAAGAATTGGAAAGTCTTCCTCATGTCAAGCAGGTGAGCTTGACCAAACAAGGCAGTTGGAAATTAATCTTAGATGATGAGAGTGCTGGAAGAGAACTCTTCCCAATCTTGACTCAAGGGCAATATATCGCAACCTTTGACCAGCAAGCGCCAACAATCGATGAAATCTTTAAACTAGAATCAGGGGTGGAAGTATGAGAAATATGTGGGTTGTAATGAAAGAAACCTATCTTCGACACATCAAGTCGTGGAGTTTCTTCTTTATGGTGATTTCACCATTCTTGTTTATCGGTCTCTCTGGGGGAATTGGCTATCTTCAAGGCTCTTCTATGGCTCAGAGTGGCAAGATAGCAGTAGTCAGCACTGTTCCAGCTGTGACAGAAGGTCTTAAATCTACCAATGGTCTCAATTTTGATTATCAGGATGAAGCAAGTGCTCAAGCTGCTATCAAGGATGAAAAATTAAAAGGCTATCTGACCATTGACCAAGAGGATAGTGTCTTGAAGGCAGTTTATCACGGTGAAACTTCCCTTGAGATTGCTATTAAGCTAGGAGTAACGAGTAAGTTAAATGATCTTCAAGGTCAACTCAATCGTTCGGCAGCTAATTTGTCACAAGAGCAGGAAAAACGCTTGGAGCAAACAGTTAACTTTACGGAGAAAATTGATGAATCCAAGGAAAATAAAAAAATGATTCAAACAATCGCGGCTACAGCGGTTGGTGGCTTTCTCTATATGATTTTAATTACTTATGCTAGTGTCACTGCCCAGGAAGTGGCTAGTGAGAAAGGTACTAAAATCATGGAGGTGGTCTTCTCCAGCATTCGAGCCAGTCATTATTTCTATGCTCGTATGCTTGCCTTGTTGTTTGTGATTTTGACTCATATCGGCATCTATGTCGTGGGTGGTCTCGCTGCTATTCTGCTCTTTAAAGATTTGCCATTATTAGCCCAGTTTGGTATTTTGGACCATTTGGGAGATGCTTTCTCCCTGAATACCTTGCTCTTTATTTTAGTCAGTCTCTTTATGTACGTTGTTTTAGCAGCCTTCCTAGGTTCTATGGTTTCTCGTCCTGAGGATGCAGGAAAAGCCTTGTCGCCTTTGATGATTTTGATTATAGGTGGTTTTTTTGGAGTGACAGCTCTAGGTGCAGCTGGTGACAATCTCATCTTGAAGATTGGTTCATATATTCCCTTTATTTCGACTTTCTTCATGCCGTTTAGAGCTATTAATGGTTATGCAAATGGGTTAGAAGCATGGATTTCGCTTGCTATTACAGTGATTTTTGCAGTGGTAGCAACAGGATTTATCGGACGCATGTATGCCAGCCTAGTCCTTCAAACGGATGATTTAGGGATTTGGAAAACCTTTAGACGTGCCTTATCTTATAAATAGAAGAGCCTCGCGAAAGCGAGGTTTTTTAGAGATAAAAAGAGTGGAATTCAGAAAAATATTTTTCATATCTATTGACTTTTAGGGGTGAAATTTGGTATGATAGTAGGCGGTATTGTTTACCCCATTTGAAAGGCCCCGGAACCTTCCAAATACTTTTCGATGGGAAGGAACACCCATCACCGTAAACAAAAATCGAACTATATATAGGAGAAATCATGAACAAAACAACATTTATGGCTAAACCAGGCCAAGTTGAACGTAAATGGTACGTAGTTGACGCAACTGATGTACCACTTGGACGTCTTTCTGCAGTAGTTGCTAGCGTACTTCGCGGAAAAAACAAACCAACATTTACACCACACACTGATACAGGTGACTTTGTGATTGTTATCAATGCTGAAAAAGTTAAATTGACTGGTAAAAAAGCAACTGATAAAATCTACTACACTCACTCAAACCACCCAGGTGGATTGAAACAAATCTCTGCAGGTGAACTTCGTTCTAAAAATGCAGTACGTTTGATTGAGAAATCAGTTAAAGGTATGCTTCCACACAATACTCTTGGACGCGCTCAAGGTATGAAGTTGAAAGTATTTGTTGGAGCTGAGCACACTCACGCTGCACAACAACCAGAAGTTCTTGATATTTCAGGACTTATCTAAGGAAAGGAACAATAAAGTATGTCACAAGCACAATATGCAGGTACTGGACGTCGTAAAAACGCTGTTGCACGCGTTCGCCTTGTTCCAGGAACTGGTAAAATCACTGTTAACAAAAAAGATGTTGAAGAGTACATCCCACACGCTGACCTTCGTCTTGTAATCAACCAACCATTCGCAGTTACTTCAACTGCAGGTTCATACGACGTTTTCGTTAACGTTGTAGGTGGTGGATACGCAGGTCAATCAGGAGCTATCCGTCACGGTATCGCTCGTGCCCTTCTTCAAGTAGACCCAGACTTCCGCGATTCATTGAAACGCGCAGGACTTCTTACACGTGACTCACGTAAAGTTGAACGTAAGAAACCAGGCTTGAAAAAAGCTCGTAAAGCATCACAATTTAGTAAACGTTAAAACTTATTTAAACTTATTGAAAGTATTTCGTATCAAAAATACGGGATGCTTTTTCTGTTCACCCCAAATTTTTGTAACTAGGTGATACTTGAAATTAATACAAATTTGGTTGTTTTTGATAAATCTAAGCAACACTACATGATGAAGTGAAAGGGGATGAATCTTTGATAGTATTCACTTATTGTGAAATATGATATATTTATTAATTAGATGGATGAATACTTCTAGAGTTAAATATAGTATAATAGGGACATACTTTTTGGTTTATTTTTGTTTGTAGTCGGATTATGAAAGAATATCCAATATTATGCGATAAGATAGAATGTTACAAAAAAGAAAGGGGATGCAATCCGATGAAGAAAGACAGATTAATTGTATTGACAGATGCTGTTCTAGCAATTATTATGACCATCTTGGTTTTAGAGTTAGAAAAACCAACAACACCAAGTCTTGAAGCTTTTTGGGATTTACGGCAAAATTTCTTTGCTTGTTTTCTTTCCTTTTTCTGGTTGGGATCGTTATGGATGGCACTAAACACATTATGGGAAAAGGTTGAGAAAATTTCCTCAGAAATTATTTGGTGGAATTTGTTTCTACTCTTGGAGCGGCAGGAGTTCTCTTTGGAGAATTTCATGCCATCCAAGATACCAGTCTGAATGATGTGGTGGACCGGATCTATATAAATGTCAAGGATTTACCGTTTCAGTCCTTGGGAGCTTTAGCTAATATCCTGTCTGATATTAAGAAGGGACTGATTCAAGACAGTCATATCTGGTCTTTCTTCCAGTCATTTTTCAAACAATATCAGTTGATAATCAGCTTAAATCAGATCTATCAGTTTGTCTATCTTTCTCTGATGGAGATCATGTCCTATCTTCACTTTGATTATTGGAAAAAAACGGCTCGGTCAGGAGCTAGTATGAATAAGGAGAACAAATGAAACGTTTAAAAATGTTATGGCATATTATGCAGGTTACGGGTTTTACTCGGTTTGCTCTGAGTTTTGTGACCTTTGTTTTTGGGTCAGGAGGCGTGCTTTTCCTAGTTGAACCTGCTATCACAAATTACGGAGACGGTCTTTGGTATGCTTTTGTGACTTCGACGACTGTCGGCTACGGGGATCTCCTAGCTGTGACCTTGATTGGAAGGATTACCAGTGTCTTCTTGACGATTTATGGGCTCATATTTTTTGGCTGTTTATCAGCTGTTATTTTTAATTATTATACCAATTTAAATAAGGAAAGAGGAGAGGACAAATGACTGCCAATTATTCAACACGGGAATACCGTGAGAAATTATACGATGACCTTCATGTTCGATTGAGAGATACAGCGATTTTGATGTGTGCAATTTTTATTGCCTCTATCGGACTAAATATGAATTCAACAGCTGTCATTATAGGAGCCATGTTGATTTCACCTCTCATGACACCGATTGTTGGACTGGGATTCGGTTTAGCTATTTTTGATACGCGTTTAATCAAGCAATCTCTAGAGGTTTTATTGACTCAAGTGTTGGTCAGTTTGCTTGTCTCGACTCTGTATTTCTGGATTTCTCCCTTGTCTTATGCAAGTAGCGAGTTGATTGCACGAACCTCTCCAACCATTTGGGATGTCCTCATTGCTATTGCTGGTGGGATTGCTGGTGTGATCGGTTCAAGGAAAAAAGAAGCAAACAATATCGTGCCAGGAGTAGCCATTGCTACAGCTCTGATGCCGCCTATCTGTACTGCTGGCTATGGTTTAGCTAATGGGAATGTACGATTTTTATTGGGGGCTCTCTATCTTTTCTTGATCAACTGTGTCTTTATCATGCTAGCCAACATTGTTGGAACAAGAATTTTGATGAGAAAATCTCCTTTAACTTCATTTAAAGAGCTGAGCATTAAAATGAGAATTGGCTTGATATCTTTGATTGTATTGTTGATTCTTCCAGCTAGCTATTCGGCAGTTACTCTGACAATAGAACAAGCGCGCAAAGAAGGGATCAAACAGTTTGTAGGAAAAGAGTTCGCCAATTATACGGTTATTAATCAAGTCTACAAGTCAAGTAACAATGAATTGGTCTTGACGGTTGTTGGAGATCCGATTTCAGAAGAAGAATTAGAAACACTCCACCAAAAACAAGCCTCTTACGGTATTCAATCTGTTCAATTGAAAGTGAATCAAGTTCAGAACTCGCCAACATTAGATAGTGAAGCGACCAAGGAATTTTATGAAAACATTGACAAGTATATTGATCAAAAACTCTCTGAAAAAGATTCACAAAACGATCTCGTAAAAGAAAATGAAGCAGACAAGGATTGAGGACAATGAACTGAATCGGTTTTTACGCCGTGTTTTTCTTGTATCTTCCTCTTTCTTACTTATAGCAGGTTGTTTTTGCTTGAATAAGAAATAAATTAGAAGTTCTATCATCTAAGAAAAATGATGAACAAAAAATCATTTAACTAATGGTGTGAACGTTTAGTGTTTATCAGCTCCATTCTCTGTAATTTTGGGGGTAAAATCCACACCATTCGGATAAAATTAGTTGAATTTGATTGGAAAAAAGCTTTTATAAAAGCGGAGAAAAGTCTTGATATTACGCTGTTTTTAGTCCAACTGAAATTCATACTTTCCAAACCAGGTCTTAAGAAAGCTCGTAAAGCATCACAATTTAGTAAACGTTAATTCGAAAGAATTACTATACTTATACAGAGCACCTTTCGGGGTGTTCTTTTTTCTACTTTCTTACTAAATTGGTGCAATTGACACAGTTGTTGCGACTTTAGTCGCTTACAAATGTGGCTGCAACCTGACAAGGTCAGTTGCCTCAAAACGTTAATCAATACGATTATATCAACGTTTCAAAGCACTTTGCAAAAATTTTGCAAAGTGCTTTTTTGTCGATTTTTGAGCTCAAATAGCTTTGTGATAACCTTCTGATAACCTCTTCTAAATTTTTAAAATCATGATTTATTTTGCTTTATTGAGATAGTCTGCAAATTTGTCAATAGAGTTTTTCTCACCAGTTTTTGTGGTGTGAGTATAGACATCTAATGTCACCTGACTGCTTGCATGACCGAGACGTTTTGATGTATTAGAAGGATCGATTCCAATTTCAGACATAAGTGTTGCATGTGTATGTCTAAACCCATGTGGGCTAATTGGTTTTAATTTATGCTTTTTAATAATTCGATTCAGTACGTTATTAATGTAATCAGCATGCAAAGGTTCAATTTTGTCATTACTTGATATGTAAGAGAACATATATTCATCACTAATATTCAGCTTTGTAAGAGGAAGCTGAGATTGTTCTTTCAGATAGAAATTTCTCCATTGCTTAATAATATCGATTGTCTCATCATCAAGATAGATTGTACGAACTGAAGATTCATTCTTTGTGCTCTTTTCAATCGCTTTACCGTCAATTCTTCCTAGACTTTTATCTATGTTCAATAGATTGCTGTCAAAGTTAATATCAGCCCATTTTAAAGCGTATAACTCCCCTTTTCGTAGTCCACTAAATGCAAGCAGTCTAAATAAAGCAAAATGTTTAAATGGCTCAGTTTCTTTCACTATATCAAGGAAATGATGTAATTCCTCCAGAGACCAAAAATTATCTGATCTAGTTTTTTTGATTTTAGGCATGATAACATTCTTCATTGGATTTCGATCAATGTAGTTCATGTTGATTGCAAAATCAAAAATTTTTGAGGTATAGGATTTTATCTGTTTGATATTTTTGAAAGTCTGAGATTTTTGTGTAATAAAGTTTTGACAGTCTAAAGGACTGATTTGGTCAATAAATTTATCGCCAAATATTGGTAGAATATGTATTCGATAGATATTCTTAGTTTGGGAAGAAGTTGTTTCTTCAACGGTACCAACATAGGCATTAAACCATTCTTGATAAAGTTCTTTATAAGTGACTTTGGGGTTAGGTTTGTCGGTACTTACTGTGGGGGCAACGACACCAGCTTCTAAACGAGCTTCGTACAATTTTGCCTCTTTTTTGGTTTTGAACCCTCTCTTTAAGTGCCTTTTTTTCTTTCCATAAGCATCTAAGCCAATGTAAAAGCTGACATAGTATAGGATTCCTTTTTTTGTTTTGTATTTGTGTATAGACATTTTTTCTCCGTATCTAAGTTTTCGGAGCTTATGTAATTGAGAAATGAGTGTCTATCTATTTTTTCTATCTTCTTGGCGGATAGCGTATTCGTCTGTTTTAATCCAGCTCTGCCAAACTTTAGAATCTTTATTTTGGTGATTCATATAATCTATAAACTCAGACATAAAACGTTTGTTTTTCTCAGCTAGGTATTCTGAGAATATATGACGAAATTCATCTGAAAAACTATCATCAAGTGGTAGTGTTAATGCCCTTTCGCCAAATTCGATACTCTTCTTTAACTTCTCCATATCGCTTTTAAAAGGTGTCACAGAACCAATTTTAGATGTTTTGAAACTATCTGTAACAATTTTAAGATTTGATGGAGCGTGTGGGTTGCTATCAAGTCCCATAATGTAAGCGACGGAAACATTAAAGTATTTTGCCAATTTTTCAGCATTATCTTTTTTAGGTTTGCGGATTCCTTGATTGTATCCAGAAAGTGTAGGATAGGCTATATTTGTAGCTTCGCTAATTTCTGTCAATTTTTTTCCGCTATTTTCTATCAGTTTAGTAATATGATTCGTCATAAGAACCTCCTTTTTATCATTATAACACATTTTATTCTTTTTGAATAAAAAAGCTTGACAAAAATTCAAAAAGGATATATAATTCAAAATGAATAACAAATTAAATGGTTTCGGAGCTTATTTAATTTAGAAATGAGGTGTGAATTTATGTCGGAAACTACTTTAGTTGTCCAGCTTCCTAAAGAATTAGAGAAGCAATTACGTGCTCACTATGATGAGATGATTTCAAATGCTGTAGCAAGAGTATTTGAAGATAAAGAACTTTATAAACCCATGGTTCGTATGTCAGGTTTGTCTAGGTGGTTAGATGTATCTACGACAACAATCCAAAAATGGACGAAAGAAGGAATGCCAACCATGGTGATTGATGGAGTGACTTTATACGATAAAAGAGCAGTAACAAGATGGTTGAAGCAATATGAAAGATAGGTACTTGTATGAATGGTGTTCAGTGGATCAAGATAACAACAGATATATTTGATGATGAAAAAATTCAGCTAATAGAATCAATGCCAGAAGGAGATACTCTTATTGTAATATGGTTTAAAATTCTGGTGCTTGCAGGAAAGCAAAATAATAGTGGCATATTAAGTCTAGGGAACAAGGTTTATTACACAGAAGAGATGCTTTCAACAGTGTTTAGACGAAAGGCTACATCTGTAAAATTAGCTCTCAGTATGTTTGAAGAATTTGGCATGATAGAAATCATAGATGGCGCTATTACCATTCCAAAATGGGAGAAACATCAGAATATAGATGGCCTAGAAAAGATTAGAAAACAAACAAGGGAACGTGTTGCTCGTCATAGACAAAAACAGAAAGCACTAATTACAGGCGAGCCACAACTTGTTTTAGACTGTAACGTTACAGTAACGGATGAAAATGAGAATGTAACGCAAGAGATTAAGAACAAGAGTAAGAATAAGAAAGAGATTGAGAATATACTGGATAATAGTTCTAGAAAGCCTGAAACTTATATTCTGCCTAAATATTATTCTTTGTTAGAATCCATTTCTTATAAGTACAATGATAGATTTTTGTATCCTAACAATTACACTTTAACACATGCTCAGAAGATGAAGATAGGAGAGTATTTAGCTAGTGGATATGTAACTAGTGATGAAGTTATTAGCATGATTGAACGGATTCCTGAGGATGCGACTTCTCCGTTAGCGTATTTATTTAAGTCTATGGAGAATTTAAAGCAGGAACGTATGCTGGAGTGCAAAGCTATTGCCCATGAAAATGCCCGAAAGAAGTATATGATAAATGAGTAGATATAGGACTGTTCTAAAGAAATGTTATATCACTGAAGAGCAGAATGAAATAGTGAATAACTTGATTGAAATGACAAACCATCTAAATTTTTCCTCTTATGCTAGGAAAATGTTGTTTAAGAGTTCGCCTATTTATCTTCAATTTGATTTTGAATCTTATCATGACTTTATATTTCAAGTTAGAAGAATTATCAATAACTTACGTCAGTTAGAAAGAATAGCGGAACAAAGTGAAGATTTCGATAATGTAAGGATATTTCACTGCTGTGTTGAGCTGATGATAGGATATGAAAAGAAGACAAGCAAACAAGTGAAAGAACTTGTGAAACGACTAAATAAGAAAACGAGGTGATAAGATTATGAGAATAAAATCGGTGTTGAAACAGGTATTTTTGACAGAAGAAGAAAATAAAAAATTAAATGATTGTATGAGGAAGGAAAATATTCATAATTTTTCTGAGTTTGCTAGAAAAAAATTAATCCGAACAGATTTGAACATTCACAAAGTCTCTTTTGAAGCGTTAGTTCCTTTGACAGAAGAGTTGGAACAGGTAGGAAAGAATATCAATTCTATAGCCCGTCTTGCAACTGTAGTTGGGAGAATAAGCTATGAAAACAAAATGGATATGTCTATTTTGATGCAAAAAATAGTTGATGTGATGGAGGAAAAAGATGTTTATTTTCAAAAGTAATATGGATAAGGATTTTGATCAGATATGCGAATACATATTGAAATTAAAGCGAGCAGAATTATTTCTTCATGGGATTAAACAACAAGATAAAACGAAGGCTCGTTTGTATCATGCGATGCTGGAATACTACGATGCTAACCATAAAAAAGAAAGACATATGAGAATTTTAAAATAAGGAAACGCTGTTAAAAATTTTGCAGCGTTTTTTATATATCTTCTTAAAATATTTGTACACACAAATGACAGTCAAATCGATTTTTGGAATTATTTTATCGAGAAGGAAAGATTTATCATAATATGACTTTGCGAGCTCAGAGTCTGTATACACACACTCCCAAAATCATCTCAAAATTTGTATACACAAAGTGTATGTATTTTTTGGGATGATTTGAATTTTGGGGAATCCCCAAACCCCTGATGAATTATACGAGCAAAAAAAATTGGGAGTAAGTTTTAGAAAGAACTATTCTACAGTATTTAAAATCTGACTTTAAGTAAATTTTTTATTATGTGACTATTAGTCTGTCTCACTCCGCTAGGTGCGAGACAAAAAATACCCGCTATGCGGGTGTGTACTGACCCCAAAAAGTTAGACAGAAAAAATCTAACTTTTGGGGTCAGTACAAAAGCGTTTTTATTGTATAAAGAATATCA
Source organism: Streptococcus sp. OH4692_COT-348 (assembly GCF_003859975.1). Taxonomy (GTDB): domain Bacteria; phylum Bacillota; class Bacilli; order Lactobacillales; family Streptococcaceae; genus Streptococcus. Next base: position 6,050 of record NZ_RQZB01000012.1, on the reverse strand, counting down.
AATAGTTTGAGTGTTTTACTTGTCGCTGTATTTCTTCACTATCCTTTTTGTAATACTCCTGCTTTGTTCCTGAAATATCTACAGTGAATACATCATCCTTGAAGGTATAATTCTCTTTTCGGTTTATGATATTAGAGCCAGTCAGTTCGATTGTTGCACTATCTTTATCAATTGTAAAGGTGTCGGCCTCTCCTTTGTTGCTATTTCCTTTGTTACCTGAAATGGTAAAGGCAACTTCATTTCTACTCTCGTTTATTCAACGGTATTCGCCATCTAAAGAATTGCTTGATTGGTTAGAACATGCAATTAATAAAATTGTAGATAGAGACACTAAAAGTAATGTGATAAATCTTTTCATTTACATACTTTTTATTTCTATATTATATTAAAGAAACATTACATAAGTAAGACAGTGATTTTTTAGGTTGATCTATTTCTTTCGGGAAAATCATTATTTTTCGGAAAGTTGATTTATAGTCTCTTTTAAATATAAAATTAAAAAGATGTGCAGGTTGTAATTAACTTGTGCATTTTTTTGTTTAAGGTGAATTCAAAGTATCCTAATATACCATATAGCTGAGAAATAAATCAAAATAGGGAAAAGAAGATATTGACAGAATTCCAGGGTTTGGTATAACAGTCAACTAGATAGTTACAATGATCAACAGGAGATATTCCTGAAGGTGTAATGTAAGATATTAGTGAAAAGATCGGAGAACATACATGGAATATAGTAAACTAGGCTGGGAAGAAGTTAGTAAGTTTGAGGAAATAAAAGGTTATGGACAACATATTTGGCGACATCATGAGAAATATTTTTTTGTTACAGATGAATGGGGAATAGTTGAACAGAGGGTAGTCTATGAATTACTATATAGAACTATTTCAATCACCCTACCAAGTTTTTCTGAGTTACTTGAAAAGTCTAACTTAATTTGACAATTTAGGCAATAAAGAAATTCTAGACAAGCTTTTGAGCTATTCAGAAGACTTGAAACACCACTATCATCTCTATCAGCTCTTACTTTTTCACTTTCAGAATAAGGAACCAGAAAAATTTTTCGGACTCATTGAGGACAATCTAAAGCAGATTCATCCTCTTTTTCAGACTGTCTTTAAAACCTTTCTAAAGGACAAAGAGAAAATCGTCAACGCCCTTCAACTACCCTATTCCAACGCCAAATTGGAAGCAACCAATAATCTCATCAAACTTATCAAGCGCAATGCCTTTGGTTTTCGGAACTTTGAAAACTTCAAGAAGCGAATTTTCATCGCTCTGAATATCAAAAAAGAAAGGACGAAATGTGTCCTTTCTCGAGCTTAGCTTTTCTTCAACACACTACAGTTGACAAAGAGCCGTAGATTTTAGGTATTTACCTTGTCTACTTAAGAGGTATCATATCATCGAGATAAAGGTGATTTGTTTGTTCCTAAGAATTAGGTTTTAGGTTTGACTTGTGGTAACTTCTGGAAAAAGCTTGTCTAGGATTTTTGGAGTGATAGCTTGTCCAGGACCTTCAGCACAGTAGGTGTGAATATACATAGAGGGATTGAAGTTGAGCTCGATACAAGTGCAATGAGGTTTTTCCTTGCTAGCAGGCTGAGTTCTATCTGGAATGATGAGGTCAACCCCGCAAGCCCAGGCCCCCATGCTAGTTGCCATAGCTGCTGCCAATTCTTGGTAAGAGGAATCTATTGTCTCAGTGACATCAATAGAGTCACCACCCGTAGAGATGTTGGAGTTACGGCGGAGATTGACCTTTTTCCCTTCTGGGAGAATATCATCAGGTGCATAACCTTGCTGAGTCAACATCAATTGTTCGATGTCTCCTAGCTTAATGATTTCCAGAGGTGAGCGGTGGTCACGGCCTCGCAATGGATTGGCATTTTTCTGAGCGACTAATTCACGAATGGTGTGTTTGCCATCACCGACAACATTAGCAGCGACACGAAGGAGGACAGCCTCACAACGCCCGTCCAGAATGAAGAAACGGTATTCGGTTCCTGGGATAAATTCTTCAACAAGAACAGCTGTATCTTCTGCAAAGGCAATCTCGAGAGCTTTCTTATAGTTATCAAGGCTGGCAGGCTCTTGGAAAATGGAAATGCCCAGACCGAAGTTGGTTGATTTTGGTTTAACCACAATTTGTTTGCCCTTGATAAGAGGATAGTAGGCTAGACCTTGTTCTAGACTGGTAAATTCGTCGCCGGCAGGGACAGGGAAGCCAGCATCAGCCAGGATTTTTTTGGTCACGGTTTTATTAGCCATGGCAAGAGGAACTACATAGTTGTCTTTTGAGGTCATGTTACCATTTTTGACGTACTCAACATGATCTTTATGCCAGAGTTTAAGGAATTGATCCTGCTCATCTAGGATTTCAAAATGAAGCCCTTTTTGAATGGCATCAAAGAGCAGCATCTGGGTAGAAAGTTCCATCTCCTCATAACCCTTAAGGGCATAGTGGGCAGTCCAGTCGTAATCATGATAGGCAAGCGCCTTGTCAAGGGCAAAGTCAGAAAGGGACTTGTCTTTGATATGAGGAAGAAGTTGAGCAGCTAGTGTCTGACTGGAATCTGAAAAGGCATCTTTAACTTGTTTGACCAGACCTCGATGATAGTCACCAAGCCCAAAATGTTGCACCAGTTGGTCTAGAGCTGTCGTAATGTTCTGAGTTTCAGCTTCAGAAGGTAGAGGTTCTAAAGGATGAGAGAGGGCAATTTTTTCATTCAGCGCGTGACCTTGAGCCAGAGCCTGATCAACATTTTCAGGGGTATCCAGCCAGAGGAAGGCTAGAAGGAGTAGGTGTACGGTATCCATGGTAGTTTGGCTAATACCGATACGCTCAAAGGGGTTGAGGTCGAAGTTACGGAATTCTAGGTAGGTGATTCCCTTGTCAAGGAAGGAGCGATTAACCTTTTGTCCACGGAAACGAACAGCCGAGTAAAATTCCTTTTCCGCAATCAAATCACCTTGTTCGATATAGTTTTCGATGGCAGAGACATAGTCTTCTAGGCTTGCAAAAGATACTTGTATTTCTTCCTTATTGACATAACCATGGTCGCTGTTTCGGAAGGAACGCACGAGTTCTGGCACTTCTTGGTCGAAGAAGCCTTGCTCAGCAACAGGTGCAGCACCAAAGAGATAGGTAATCACCCAACGATAGCGCAAATAGTTCTGAGCCAGCTTGAGATAGAGGGCGTTTTTGAAAGCAATTATATCAATCTGGTCACTTTCTTGGAATAGGGCTTCAACCAAATCTTTCCCTAGTTCCATATTATAGTGGATACCTGAGATAGCTTGTAGTTTAGTTCCGTATTTTTCGGCTAGGTAGTTACGATAATGGCGTTCAAATTCATTTTCCAGTTGGGCAACTTGGATTTCTTGGGCGTTGATACGAGGAGGCATGGACAAGGGCCAGAGAAGTTCATCTTTACTGATGGAACGTCCAGCTACATCGGTAATGGCTCCAAGAAATCGACGAGCCTCAGTGGTAGATTTAGCAACTGGTGTGATGAGTTCCATCTGAAACTCACAAAAATCTGTTTGAATATAAGGGTGGAAACTTCGAGCTCCTAGGCAGGAAGGGTGAGGCGTATGTGCTAATTTTCCCTGTCTATCGACACGAAGACTTTCGCGTTCAATTCCAAAGTTAGCTTGAAGGATAGGGCTAGTAGGCTCCAGCTTTTGAAGCAGTTGATTTATAGTCATAGAGTCACCTTTTCATCTAATGTAAGTAATAGTATATTATAATAGGGCAAAGAAAACAACTTTCCGCTACGGTTAAGGGGAATTTTCGAATGTTTTAGATAAGAATTCTTAAAACCAGTTGCTTTTTAGCTCTATTATATGCAAAAATTGTAAAATACCCACCGATTTTTATGTAAAATGTTATTTCTCTTGCAATTTAAATCAAATTAGCCTATACTAATGACGTATATATGAGAACGAAAGAATCCCTAGGGTCGGCACTGCACCCATAAAATGAGACACAAGAAAACACTCCTGTTGTGGTAAACTAGAAACAGGGGTGTTTTGTTATGGTCAAAAAGCATATTCAGTAGAAACTAAGCTAGCCTGTATCGAAATGAAGAAGGCAGGCAAATCAAATAAAGTTATCATGGATACCCTCAGCATCAAAAATGCTAGTCAGGCCAAGACCTGGTAGCGATGGTATCAGAATGATGAATTGTACCGTTTCCACCAACCCGTGGGGAAACAATATACTTATGGTAATGGGATGAAACAGTTATCTGAAGTGGAACAGTTACGATTGCAGGTAGAATTACTAAAAAAGTATCAGAGCTTGATAAGAGAATCGACAAAGTAAGTCTTATCAAGCTAGTAGAAGAGTATAAGAAAACGTTCCCTGTATCTATTATTTTAGAATGTTTCGGCGTCAAACGCTCCACCTTTTATCGCTGGGAACAGGAGTGTAAGAATTCTCAGAAAAGAGGCGAAATAGCAGATAAAATCGAACAACTCTGTATAGAAAATCACTTTATTTACGGCTATCGAACCATCACTCGCTTACTAAAGAAAGTTTATAACCTCGTCGTTAATCGCAAGAAGGTCTATCGTATCATGAAGGAAAAGGGCTACCTTTGCCGTGCCCGTCCCAAGAAGGAACCTAAATTAGGGAAGCCTTACCATGTAACAGACAATAAGCTGGATCGTGATTTTCAAGCAGACAAGCCTATGGAGAAGCTTGTCACAGATATTACTTATTTATACTTAGGTAAATGTAAGCTATACTTGTCCTCCATCATGGATCTTTATAATCGTGAGATTGTGGCTTATACCATCTCAGATTGTCAGGATACGGACTTTGTGTTGGACACGCTCCATCAATTGGAATTACCTCAAGGAGCGATCTTACACAGTGATCAGGGATCGGTTTACACCTCAAAAGCTTACTATCAGGCTTGTGTAGAAAAAGGCATCACCCGCTCCATGTCCCGTAAGGGAACACCAGCAGATAATGCCTGTATCGAATGGTTTCATTCCGTCCTAAAGTCTGAAACCTTCTATCTCCATAAGTGAAGAAACATAACTGGAGATAGTATAACAGATATTGTCAAAAATTACATCATATTTTATAATGAAACTAGAATTCAACAAAAATTGAATGACCAGTCCCCTGTAGAGTACAGAGAATTGGTCGTAGAAGGGGTCCAGCAACCGAAGGGCGCTAGCCTTCAAATTTTCCTCCCAAAATGTGTCCAAAATATTGATAGAATTCCAGTTTTTGATAAGTCCGTTTAAAAAGACGAATCATCTTCTATTATATATTATTTTCTAAGTCAAAAATGATATAATAAAATGCAGAAACGGTTATATGAGGACTTTGTCAAGATTTTTTGGAAAATCCAGATGTTGTTTTTTTTCTCTACCTATTTTTCTAAAACTGGGGAAAATCTGATATAATAAGCTTTGTAGGTGTATTATATTAATACTTACAGAACCGAACTATTCCCCTATTTAAGAAATATTGATTCAAATTTTATGAAATCAATCAGTAAATATCGTTCATAAAAACCTTGATATTACGCTATTTTTAGTCCAACTGCAACTCATACTTTCCAAACCAGGTCTTAAGAAAGCTCGTAAAGCATCACAATTTAGTAAACGTTAATCAATACGACTATATCAACGTTTCAAAGCACTCAAAAGTTTACCTCAAAGTTTACCTTATTTTCACCTTATTGTTTTAGAGACTTTAAAGCAAATTCACCAACGGTCATAGAAACAACGTTAGAAGTATTGACATAAATTTGAGTTGTACCTGTATCGCTGTGTGTTAGTGCTTCAGAAATTGCTTCTAAGCTCATTCCTGCTTGTTTAGCAAGCGTTGCTCCTGTATGTCGCAGTTTATGAGGTGTAGCATGTGTCAGCTCTTTATGATGCTTTTCATTTTATTGTTTAGATAGTCAGCATGTAAAGGCTTGTTGATGTTTCCTCTTGTGTCGATATATGTAAAAACAAATTGTTCTGGATTACTGATGATGCCAAACTTTGCTAGTTCATATTTTTGTTGCTCTTTCCAAGAGGT
>NZ_RQZB01000099.1:0-201 GCF_003859975.1 Streptococcus sp. OH4692_COT-348 | reverse complement strand
TAATCTTACCTGTACCTGGAACTTTACCGTCTGGTAATTCGCTGTTTGGTACTTTACCTTTACCGTCTTCACCGATTGTAACAGTGATTGGGTTACCATCTTTACCTGGGATTTCTACCTTAGTTCCTGGTGGGTATGTTGAGCCATCTGGTTTCTTAGGTGTTACTGTAACGTCACCTGTCTTAGGATCTTGTTCAACAT
>NZ_RQZB01000098.1:0-204 GCF_003859975.1 Streptococcus sp. OH4692_COT-348 | reverse complement strand
CTACCTTAGTTCCTGGTGGATATGTTGAGCCATCTGGTTTCTTAGGCGTTACAATCGCATTTCCATTTGGTTGTTGAGTAATTTCAATCTTACCTGGCTTTTCAGTTACTGGTGTTTCTGGTGTTACCTTAGCTGGAGTTTCTACTGGAACTTCCACAGCTGGTTTACCTGGTTCAGTAATCTTACCTGTACCTGGAACTTTAC
>NZ_RQZB01000011.1:0-62406 GCF_003859975.1 Streptococcus sp. OH4692_COT-348 | reverse complement strand
GTGTTCTAAAGGCTGTAAAACTAAAAGCTGGTGCGAAATACTCAATGACATTGATTGTAATATCCCTTGTATCTGATTGCCTGCCTCGACTATCAACCACACTAGCACGTATTGTTGCTGAGCCATTAAAATTCATCATACCGAGCCTACCACCGTTTTTAGTTGTAACCTGATTCTTGTTTACAATTTCAGCACGATATCCTGTGATAGTAGAACCATAAGCCCCAGCTGGGTTGTTAAAATTGACCTGAATATCAGAAATAATCTGTAAAAAGTTATTTCCGCTCAATAGTTGCCCAGCAACAGTATTCATATCAATCAATGTGAGACCAGAAAATGTAGGTTTCACGCTTTCCGGAATTTCAAAATACCATCCGTTTGAATAAACATCATTTCCAATTTGAGTAGTTCCGTTATATGTTCGGACACATATGTCCATCGTGCCAGACTTTGCTTTTGTATTATATCTAGCAAGGTCAGTATTAGGTACGAAAGAAACGCTTGTTGCGTGATTTTTCCCTAAGTCAATCCATTCGCTACCAAAAACTCTATACCACACTTGGTGGGTAAATGAGCTAGATTTGCGGTCAATGGTGAGAGTGTGGAGACTTCCGAGCTGTCTATTTCCTGAAAGAGCATTGTCGCTTATACTACTAGACCGAGGGATGTTTGAAAGTGTATAGTTTGCTGATACAGTAATATTGCCATGTATCCCATTATTAGGGTCAAAGGATGCCCATACTGAAAAAGCCTTAGCTCCATCACTATTATGAGGAATAGTAGCCTCACCAGACGCGAGAGTCGTTTCTTGTCCCTCTGTCTCGAAACTTAAATTGCTCTTATATACACTTGAACCATTTAACCATACAGATAAAACACTTCCATTTTCTGCGTTCCAAGTTCGGTACCCTCCATCCCTGTCAACGGTAGCTCTCCAACTAACCTTTGATGAGTTATTAGTGACATCCTGACTAATTTGTTCGATGTAAATATTCAAGTGCAATGAACCGCTAGAATTGATAAATTTAGTCATTTTCTTTTTTAACCTCCTACATAACGTATGACATTCACATCTTTATTAAGATAGTATTGCTCTGTTCTAAAACGCCCAATTTGAACTGATGCGGTGAAAATACCATTATCAATGTTTATTACACCTTGAGAAATGTACATAACTTCCTTACCTGCAGAAAACATGGATATTCTATCACTTGATACCTTGATAGTAGAGCTTGCATCATTCTTACCGATAATCAAGCCCTCGTTTGTGCTTTTCATGTAAGTATCAATGAATGTTTTAAGCTCTGCTAATCCTCCAAATTGAGTTGTCAACAAATCAATTCTTCTTCCTGCTTCAACCAAATCAGACTCAGATTTTCTTTGACTGTCTGCATTTGATTTCACAAAAGCATTATATGCTTTTTCTAATTCACTAAAGGCCTCCATCGATGCTTTCGCTTTCATTTCAGCCTCTAAAATCTGTGATTTCTCGTTAAGAGCATTCAATTGCTCTTGAGTCAGTGATTGGTCAGCTTTAGAGCCAAGGCTGTTCTCTATATCCTCAGGAGCTGGTATCCAATCAATAGGTACTGTACCAGTATTGACTCTTAGATTTGAAATAATAACAGTACCATCTGAGCCATTCTCAAAATTAAGATACAAGGAAATCTCTTTGATTAGATTGCTTGTCCTACCATCTGAATACGATTTCCACAACCAAGGTTGTGAATAAGTTCCACTTTTGACTGACGTAGTATCTATGTATTGCTTACCTAAAACTTTATCATTCATAGCGAAATCCCATTGATCAAGCATACCATTACCATATTTGACAACACGATTAATCCTAAATCCTTTAATAGTTTCAGATGCCATATAGTCAAAAGTTAAATAAAGTGGTTGAATTGGTAGCCATTTATAGGTAGATTGAGCCAGTGTATAGATTTTACCTTGAGTTCCTATAGTAGGGTTAGATGTCCCTAAAGCAAAATTACGAGCTCCAACTTGTACATTATCAAATAGTGCTGTCCATTTATAGTCTGTTGGGTCTTGACTATCTACTTCATTGAAATCCGTCAAAGTACCTAAATAGCGCTTATTTGTGCTATCTGTTGTACTGAAACCATCACGGCCATCGGCAGAATTTGCCCATGCTCGATGAAAATACGGTGTTCTACCATCTGCTCCTTTTGCTCCCGGTACACCTTGCGCACCATCTTCACCTTTCCACTTTGTCCATTTATAAACTGTCGGATTATTACTATCTGCAGCATTAAAATCGACATACATACCAATATATGGCTTATTGGTATTAGTTTGGCTAAAACCTCCTCCAACGGCATTATCTGCGTAAGCAATATGAGTGTACTGGGTTCTTCCGTCTGTCCCTCTGATTCCTGGAATACCTTGATCACCTTGTAATCCACGTTCTCCTTTTTCCCCATGTACACCAATAACAGTAGGGTCTGTCGTCTTACTTGTACCGTTTGTGTATAGCTCAACTCGATAATTCCATAAATAACGCTTGTCTGAGGTGATAGCTTGTGGCGTAGTTGTCCACCCTGTACTTGCTCTTGTGATACCTGTTGAGACTGTAGTAGCTAAATAGTAATTAGTTACATTAGAAATACCAGTACCATCTGCTCCTTTTATCAACGTCCATTTATATACTCTGTAATCTGTACTATCTGCCTGAGTGTAATCTGTGTATGTTCCGATATACGTTTTATTTGTACTGTCAGTAGTTGAGAAACCTTGTGAGCCATTATTTGATGTGGCGTAAGCTATGTGTAAGTATGGTGTCCTACCATCTGCGCCAGCCTTACCTGCCACACCATTTGCACCATCAGAGCCTTTTACAAGTGTCCAATTGTAGTCGGATGGAGTAGTGCTATCAGCGCTATTAAAATCAACATACATCCCAATATAAGCTCTATCAGAGGCACTTACAGAAAAATCCTTAGTTCCATCAGCGCTATTGCTGTAAGCTATGTGAGTATATTGAGTACGACCATCTGCACCATTGCGACCAGGTAATCCTTGTTCACCTCTTGCACCTTGTAAACCATCTAAACCACGTTGTCCTGGTTCTCCTTTATCGCCTTTTTCTCCCTTGTCTCCTTTTACTTTAGCCCACTTGTATTTTTTAGGGTCTGTACTATCGTTTGGTTCAAAGTCTGTATAAATACCAATATAGAGTTTATTGATTGAGCTATCAAGACTAAATCCATCTGTTCCTGTTGCATTATTAGCCCATGCTGTATGGACATAAGGAGTACGGCCGTCTCTTCCTGGAGTTCCAGGTGTACCAAGTTTTCCATCAACAACATTAACAAGCGATATCTCATCAACAGCAACCTCTTTATTTCCAATGTAAGCTGCAACTGTCAGAGTGACTGTATCAGTTACATTGGAGCCTCTAATTAAGTAAGTCATCCCTGTTGTTACTTCTCCATCGAGCGCCCAACGCCAAGTAACACCAGCAACAACTGGTTTTCCCCCTTTGTATAAAGTTGGGGTTACTAGACTTTGGCCAATCTGATTTTTAAAGATAACACCATTGTCCGTTGACAATTTGATAGTATATGGTTTAGCAGCTTCAAACAATCTCTCAAAGGCTGACTGGATATCAGTTGATAGTTTGTTTTCAAGTGCCTTGAAATTGTCAAATATTGTCTTATTTCTCACTGGATTTGTGAAACTGATTTTTTGATCAGTAACCCGTGCTTGAATCATCAATAGAGGGGCAAAACCGTCATCATGGACTTTAACAGTATCTCCAATATCAGCATCGACAAAGCCATCAACTTCATAAGTGATAGCTGGATAACAATACTTTTTCAATTTGAGATAACCTAAACGTCTTAACTCGTTTGGCTCATCTGTTTCAAAGTGAAAATCTTTTCTTGTCCACTGGTCAAGCTCCCCTGTTGAATGAGTAAAGGTTGAGGGATATAGTTGCATTGAAATAGGCGCATACAGTGCTTGCCCTCTTTGATAAAATTCAACTATCCCTTTCTCGTTCTTTACTTCCCATTCATCCAATCCCTCAATCGTCAAAACATCCTCAGTTGTATTTGTTTTTTCTTTTGGATTTGGTTTTTTCAAGACTTTTGTTTCAGACGTTGATGCTCCGCCTTTTTTGCTGGTTGTAACAGTTTGTTCTATGGAACCATCAGAACGAGTCGTTGTGGTCGTTGTGATCCGTGTCTTGTCCGCTAACTTTGTAACTTTAGTGTGGGCAATAGTTTTGCTCTTAGTCCCATCTGAGGCTGTAGAGATTGTGGTTTTCGTCGTTGAACCATCTGCATTTTTTACAGTTTCGCTTTTGGAGCCCTTATCTCCGCTCGGTTCTTCTTCAACCGTTGGCATTTTACCAGTCGGTCTGATTGTATTGAAAATACCAGTCTTATCCACTTTTCTTTTAATAGAGTGGATGTTTTTTCCGTATTTAACAATGACATCATTTCTTACACGTCCCACCCCTTGATGGTTGTCATCGTTTTCATGATAAACATTAACACTAAACTTTTTGATAGTGCTATCAGCATTTAACTGTGTATCAAATTCAATCTCAGCATCAAATCGTTTGGCTAGGCTTAATAGACGGGCTAGTTTGGTTTCTTGCCCCTCCCATTCCAGAGTACGCTTATAATCTGATATTTCATTGATACCAATAGAAAGGTGAGTATAATTTAAAAGATCCATCGCCTCACAATACTCTTTGAAAGTCATCGCTTTGTTAGATTTATAAGGGTTCGCAAGCTCATTGATTAACTCAAGATTGAGATTTTCACAATAACATTTGATTGTCTGCTCATTTTCTTCAACAATCATGATATTAAACACAAAGCTTTTACCCTTGTACTTAAATGAGACAAATGCATGCTCATTCAAATGATGATAGGCTTTAGCAAGAGGTAAATCAGACTTTACAGCCTTTTTAAATACCGTAAACTCAAACGTTGACGAACCTGTTGCAAGACTTCTTGTCCAAGTATCATCGTAATAATTTAACGTACCTTGTTTTTCGTTATCAATAAATGCTACCTTTTGCAAATTTGCATCATGGATTGTCAAAAGCATCTTAGATCCACCTTTCTTCAAATTCGATTGTTACAGTTGGTTTTTTCTTGACAAAACGTGAAAAATACAACTCTAGCTGAGATTTTCCTGGAGGAATTACTGGCCAATGTGAACCGTCTACAACTTCGCTTACTTTAGATATCCCGTTAATATACACACTATCGTCCTCACTGTTGATTACAACATTTGAACCGATAGAATAACGGTTAGGAATGTCTAAACTCTTTGTCACAAAGTCTTTTCTATACATGAACTCATCAACATACATATGTGATACAAGAGGCCAGTCTCTGAGTGCTCCAAGCGTGATATGGATTTTTGCTGATTTTTTGTCTTTTATCTCTGGAATAATAAAGTCATAATGAGAGCCATCAAAAAACACTTGAACTCTATCATCGTTTCTTTTTAACTCTGACCAGCCCTTTTCCGCGCTAAATGGATCAAGTTTGCCTACTTGAGCCCCTGTCCCAGTAAAATACCACCATTTGATAAACTTGTATCCACCTTTGCCGTCAGTGGTGAAAAAACTATACTCACAATCAAGTGTCTGATAGCGTTTGTAAGTTTCCACCCCATACAAGAAATTGCCGTCTGTATCCGATACAGTAACCTTTATAAAACCATATTGATTAGCGACAGCTGCCATAAAAACTTGTCTCCAAAGCAGATAGTCATTCAATGAACCAACTTCTCCACTACTATCCACTGGAATAGCCCATGTCAAGCTTTGTGCATTATTTCGATTTTTTTCAACCGAACCACGGTTTGATAATTCGATATGATTACGACCCCACATACTTGTTGTACTCAAAGTGCCAACAAGACGCTCCTTATTATCATTTGTTACAGCTACTCCTTTAGTGCCATTTTGAAACCCGTTTAGAATATTAGCCCCTCTATAATCTATCAATGTTTCAGAGCCTCTGTAATTTTCAGTATCAGCCTCTTCACGATTTCCCAACTCAAATGCCGCTCTATTGTTTACAACTCCAATATATCCATTTTCTGAGTTATGTTTAATTCTAATAATTGGATAAGCTGGCTCTGTTCCTGTATTTGTTAAATCAAATACTATCCTATCCGGTGCGCTTGTTTCATTTGTATCAATATCAATTTTTTTTAAAGTCGTGCTATGAGCCACACCGTCAGGAATTATTATTTTTAACTCTGAACGCTGAAACCATCTTGTCAAATTTTCTGGAGTAATCTCATCTACTGGCAATCCCATATAATATTTGTCTGGCTCATCGCCATAAGTGATCTTTACTGGCTCTAAAACATTTAATACCCCTGCCAACTCATGTTTTAATTGTTCCATTTCAATTGCATTTGTGGTTTTGATGTCAAATTTTATGATATGCTCTTTTCCGCCACGTTTCACTTGCTGAATATTAACCCCCAACAAAGGAGCGTTATCTGTTGATACGCTCCTTTTGTTCCCAATGGGGCGGATAATATCTTTTATTCTAAAGAAACGTGACATATCAACACCGTTGAATGTCATTTCTTTTGTCATGTAACTATCCCTCTCATTCTATTTTTTACCCTAGTATTGTGAGCTTGTGCATTAGTGTAAGCATCGATAGTACCTCCAACTAATTCTCCGGTTTCAAGCACAATATCAGTTGATTTATTAACTAATTTGTCGCCTATCCTTAGCAATTCATCAAATACGGTCTTTTGGTTGTTGTCTTTCACTTCAACGCTTGCTTTGATCGCTTTTTCAAGATCGGATTTAACTTGTACGACTTTAGACAACTTAGTTTTGCCAACACCAATAATATCCTCTGCTTTATAGCTAAACGCCTGTATATTGTCATACATGCCAACCATAGCTTTATCAACATATTTGGTGTTCTTCTCTATACCAACAGCGACACCCATTGGTAAGAAACGACCAACGCTATCTCTAAACAAACGTGATGGTGAATGGATTTTGGCTTTAGCCCTTGCCGCTCTCTCTGCTTGTGCTACTAGTGCATCAGCTGCTGCTGTAACAGCTCCTAATGCCGAATACATACCTTGAGCAAGTCCCTGCCCAATCATTGAACCAATGCTACGCATCGAACCAACACCAGACATGCCAACAGACCTTACAGAGCTCATTAGAGCTTTCATAGCTCCTTGAGATTGTCCGATACCTCCCCTAATACCTTGAGCGATATTCTGGGCTGTTTGTTGACCAATTTGGCGACCTTGTGACCCCATCTGACTACCAACTGATTTAATAACAGATAGAATAGCTTGCATAGATGATTCCACTTGTCCACGCATGCTATTAAAAGCTGAAATTACAGCTTGAGTGCTAGTTGACATGCCTGTTACTTGGGATGAGGCACTAGTGGCACTAGAGCCCACTTGTATAAATCCTGATGATACAGTCGCTAAAGCCGTACCAACAATCATGACCCAAGAACCCAACATAGTAAATGATGTTCCTGCCATCATCAATGCTGGTGTCATGGTCATAATTTGGGAGTTAAACATAGCGATTGGGGCATTTATTGCTGCTAATCCTGCAACGCTACTTAAAATCTGTGCTGTGAAAATAGTAAAGCCAGATACTGCCATTGTCATAATAGATGGTAAAAGACCTAAAGTTGTTGACAACAATGTTATCTGAGTTGAAAAATTCGTAAGCCCTGTAACTGCCATCATAGATGATGTAGCAACTAAAGACATAGATGTCCCTATTGTTTGAAAAGAACTTGAAATTCCAGCTAATCCAGAGCCAAGATTTGTAATCGCTGCATTAAGTTTCTCAATGTCACCAGTAAATCCAACTAAGTTCCCTGCATAAGATGCTGCACCTAAACCTGTAACAGCTGCTGCTAGTGCTCCAACTCCTGCTGCAGCATTCATAATGCCACCTGCATTGCTAGCAATCTTAGCTAGTGAGTCACCTATTTGGGTGAACGAGTTCCCAACTGACTCAATTACACCTTTAATACCATCTAATACAGTTCTAATGGCCTCTCCAACACTCTTAAATACATTTGCTACACCCTCAAGGGCTGTCTTGATTGCTGTACCGAAACTCTCAACAACTCGTGCAGCACCCTCAAGGGCTGTTTGCAACCCTTGACCGATGCCTTGAGCCGCTGTACTTATAGCTTGGCCTGTTGCTGTGATTGCTCCCTCTGCATTTGCAAAAGCATTTACTAGTATTGAGAGGCCGTATGCTGCAATAGCAATACCTGCACCAATTAAAGCAATTGATGCTCCAAATGCAAGTATCCCAACAGCGCTAGCTGTCAAAGCTGGCCCCAACAAGGCAAAGATACCTGCCAAAGCAGCAATACCTACTGCCAAACCAGCAAGAGCAATAACTGCACCACTACCAGCACTAGCAAGTTGAATAGCTGCTTGTACCAAAATATAGATACCAGCTGAAACAAGAGCTACACCAGCACCGACCATCAACATTGCAGCTCCCATTGATAGCCATTGGGCAGGGCTGGCCATTGATGCCGCTTGACCAAAACCTTGGGCAACTGTTGAGATTGCTGTTGCCAGTCCTTGCAGTACTGTTGAAATACCTTGTGAAATAGATGTGATAAGAGAACCAAGCCCAGAAAAGACTTGCTCTATGATACCTTTAGATTGAGTCGCTGATGCTCCAGCACCATCAAATGCCTCCGTAGCATTCTTTTTGAATAGTTTGAACGGATTGAGTTTCCCGATGATATCAAAACCTTTGAATTTAGATAACAAAGTCCCTAATACCGGTAGTAACAGCGCAAAAATAGATGGATCTATTCCAGACAAGAACTCTCCAATCTTGCTAGCTATTTTACCAATTGCCTCAACAACTTCATTAACCTTATTCCTGAAATCTTCGCTAGTGGTATATGCTTGAATAAACCAACCGATTAAAGCACCAATACCTGCAATAGCAAGCCCCCAAGGATTGGATAAAGCTATTTTCAACAACCCAAAAGCAGTTTTTAGGCCAGTTATAGCCTTAGTTGCAATTGATACTGTCTTGAATGCTGCAACCATCCCAAGTACTGCACTAGCAATTGTTTGGATAACACCAGGTGGTAATGAGGAGATAAATTCAGCACCTTTAGTAGCAGCATCTGCAAGAAACTTAACAACCTCACCTAAAGCTTTAGCAATCTTATCAAAGTTTTCTCCACTACCAGCTAGAGATGAAAAAACATGACCTATTGCATCTTTCACTGCATTAAAAGCTCCAGCTACTGCTGTTATAGCTCCCGTGTCTTTGAAACTAGATAAAAAGCTACCAACTTTATCAAAGGTTTTCATGATATTATTTACCATTTCCTCTGGCAACATCTTTTTCAACCCTGCCTCTATCTCTGGCTTTGCTGATGCTAAAAATGTTGAGATAGCTTTTGGCAAAGATTTGAAAGCATTGCCCACCATCGGTATAAAGTTTCTAAAGATAAATGTTGAGGCTGTTTTAGCAAGGTTCTCTAAGGGTTTGCTAATGTCTCCACCTGTTGTAAGGTTTCCTAAGAAATCCTTAAATGCAGCTTGCATAGATGCAAAAGATCCTGAAAATGTTTCAGATGCCTCTTTAGCTGTTGTGCCTGTGATACCTAACTTTTTCTGTACAACTGAAATAGCTTTTACCATGTTTGCAAAAGACATATCACCCTCATCAACGGTCATATTCAATTCCTCTTGCACATCTTTGTAACTAGCAGCATCTTTTATTAGTCGTTGCATCTCTGCTTTTGTTCCACCGTAACCAAGTTTTAGGTTATCTAGCATTGCATAGTTACCACGCGCCAATGACTGGTAAGTTTGAGTAATGATTTTCATATCAGAACCCATCTTGTTTGCATTGTCTGACATATCTGTCATTGCTGTATTCGCTAACTCAGCGGCTTTTGCCGTATCTCCTCCCAAAGAAGAAATCAAACTAGCAGAAAATGATGTTACATTTTCCATGTACTCATTAGCTGATACTCCAGCTGTTCTAAAAGCTTCATTAGCATACTGCTTAACAGTGCCAGCTGAGTCTTTAAAAAGTGTCTCAATACCACCGATAGATTGTTGTAATTTTGCCCCCTCATCAATTGCTGATGAAAATGCGCTTTTAACTCCTCCTGTAAGTGCACTAATTCCACTCATCAATGCGCCACTAACTAAATTCGCTCCTAAAACCGATTTAAAAGCTGAACCTAGCCCACCTAATGATGATTTCAGACTATTTATATCCCCTTGGGCTTTCTTCCCATCCAAATCAACCGCAATGGTTACTTTACCGTCTGCCATGTTCTACCTCCTTTCTTTATTAAATATTTGGCAATGCGTATTGCTCCTGCAGTTCACGCATTTTTTGCTTTTCTTTTGAACTTTCCCCTTTTGAGGGTTTCCACGCTCTAATTTTCATTACCTCAACAAACTTTGTTCCATCTGGTAAACCAGACAATAGGGCATTGAACTTCTGCCAATGCAATTTCCCTTGTTGTTCAATCAAATCAATGTTATAGGCCTGCATAAACGATGAAAAAATGTACTCGCCATCATATTTGATATTAAATAAGGGTTTATCGTCGTAATCTTGGGCATCTTTAGTTTTTTTAGGCAATACATTCCCCTCAATGTCATATCTATCAACCTCATCAATAGCCCTAGTAACCTGTATGTGCTTTTCAAATATATCTGCATAGATAGCTAACGCTTGCCTTGTATCCATATCCTTAAAACTTACATCATCGGTTAATTTTGCTAGAGCTAGTTTTGGTTTAAGTTCTACCGGGATATGTCCTTTACCCCACATATCAAAAATCCATAACACCCTATCAAACGACAATAAAAGCTGATACTCTTTGTCGTTAAGTACCAGCTTGTCATCCATTTTTTTGGAAATATCAAACATTATTCAGCAAGATACTTCTTGAAATTTTCATCGTTTAGTTTCTTCTTCCATTCTTTTTGAATTGTTGCTGAAACCTGTAAAAATACATTGAGATAATTCCAAGTGTTTTCACCAGCTACCTCATAGATTTTTTGAGGGGCATCCTCATCAAACATTGCTACAAAGAACTCATCAACCATAGGTTTTAGAGCTTTACGCCCCTCTTTGTCATTCATGTTCTCTGCATCTTTCTGATAAGCACCTACCTTATCCTCTAACTCTACAGCCTTGTCTTGAATTTGAGCATCTTTTTTATCGGTTGCTCGATAATCAAGACTAAACTCTCCAAAATCAAATGACAGAACCTTGCTGCCTAAATCAATTACAGTTTTGTTTGACATGATAATTTCCTCCAAAATGTCTATTAGTTATGTAGTGGACTATCCACCAATTCCAGCTTCAACTGGCTCTTTAATCCATTTGATCGTACAACCAAATTCTTCATACGCTGTCGCATCACCTGCTCCTGCTTTGATTTCAGAAACATTGGCAACTTGTGTATAAGTTTTCTTGCCATCAGCTGTAGTTACTCGATGCCATACACGGCGTGCCTCACCTGTTTTGTAACGCATAGCGGCAATCATCGCTTGAGCTGCATCCTCTGGGTCATAGATCCCCTCAAATGAGTAACCACCAACAACGGTTAGTACAGTTTCCTCTGGCGTACCGTCTCCATCGTAGTAACCAGTGTCATCTGTATCTTCATCCGTTTCATCATCAATAGTTTCAATGTACTTAGCAAGTCGTTTCCAAGCCTCTGCGCCAGGTACAACTGCTGGGTTTTTAGGGTCAAATGGCGCAATTTCGTGTTTGCGCTTGGCATTTTTTTGACGTACCATTATGTCATCCTCCTGTTATTTCTAGTTTTGCGGTTACTTGCATTGAGTAAACAAAATAACCTTGTTCATCCTTGCCATTTATTCCTGGTTTGTCCACTTTCAATGATAAGAATGTGTAAGAATTGTCTGTACTAGGCAAATCAATATCAAATGATGATAAATCTCCATTGATAAGCCAGATAGTATCAATTGCTACTGCATTTGATTTACTCTTTACAGCAATCTCAAATGGTAGTGATACTTCCCTAGTGCCATCCATGTACTCTTTGTCAATGGTTCCACCACTTAAAGCATTGATAACTAAATCATCCTTATCATCTTCAAAATAATCTAGCCTTGCTTTTAATGGCAAATTTGTGATGTTGTTAATATGTGCCAGTAGCACATCTTGAAAGTTTTTGTTGTTTTGCATTATCTGATACCCATTCCTTTAATAGCCGCCTTTTTTAGCTTGTCTATGTTTGCTTTTAACGGTTTATCCCATCTGCTACCAGTACCAGAGGTTGTATATTTCCTAAAAACAACAATCCCATTAGTACCGTGGAACTGCGCCCGAGCATAAACCGTGTTATAACTCACATTTCCATTAGGCTCTACACGCCCAGAGGCTCTTAATGCCCCTCCACCAGCCCTGAGAGGTACAGAACTATCCATAACAAGCAAAGCCTCACTACCTGCAGCAATCTTGCCACGTTGCATAGCTTGAGGTGATACTTTTTTCTCTACCCCTGCAAGATCAATGCTCACTCTGACATCTGCCATTATGTAACTTCAACCTCATAGCTAAAAATTCTCCCATTAAGATAATTGGGTTGATAACCTATCACAAGGTAATCACGCGCCCCATCATTCATAACTGCACCCAGCCAACTATCATCAACTGTCACATTCACAAACTTAGGGTAAATGTAAACAACGCCTGCTTTCTGTCTAGTTTTAGAGTTGTTAGTACCTGTAACAACCACCGACCTATCAAACCTTACCGGTTTAATATCCAATGGCTCAGAGTACTTGATATCTCCATAGTTATCTTTGCCCTCAACCTTACGAACTGTAACAACATCTTGTAATAAGCGTTTATCTATCATAATCAACTCCCACAATTAAGCTAAATCCAGCTTGTTTCAGGGCATTTTCAGCATCAAAGCAAAGGTTGAATTGTTGGCCTGCTGAAAATCGTTGTTTATTGCCGTAATTAATTGATGTGCGACCAATAGAAACGCTTGCCATAGTTTGTTTTTCGTCAGCTGTCATGATGCCAGAGCTGTTCAGATAATCAATCTGAAAACCCATAGCTAGCTTTACAGCAGATTTGCGATACTCAACCTCTTTCTCAAATTCAATATGTTTTTGATAAATTCCTTGAGTATAGAGATTGATAGCAATTTCTGCCCGTTTAGCTAACTTCTCAAAATCCGTTACATCATCAAAGCCTAAGTCAGTAACAAACTCATCTTTCGTTAAATAAGTCATGCGTAACCTCCCTTAAAAATAAAGGGTGTTGCCACCCCTTATTTATTCAGCTTGCTCAAATTGTGTGGGCACATCTTCTACAAGCTCTAAAACTGCATCGACATCCGGAAATGTTTGCTTGAGGTCTTTATTGACTTGATCGGCATAATTCGGTTCAAGCTCAACAAATTCTCCCTCTTTCGCATAAATACCAGGTGTCTTTAAAATTAGGTTCTTAATTGCTTTATACTTAGCCATTATTTTTCACCTTTATCCTTAGTTTCATTTGGTGTTTCAAGCTCCCCACCATCTGCCACCAATTCCTCAAAGCCATCTGCCATAAGTTGCACCTCAAGCTCACTACCCTCTTGCACGGTATAAACTTGATTTTCTTTGATGTATTTCTTCATCTACCTACCTCCTATGCTGATTTATGTGAAACATAAACCCCATCTTCTTGAGACTTCAAGACAAACAAATCATGATACAAACGGTTTTGGTATAGGTAACCATCACCCTCTGTGTGTTGCCCAGGAGCAAAGAGATAGATAGAGTTAAATTTGGCCTTAGCAATGATAGCTGTCTTAGCCACGATCAAGAAATTGATATCTTTACCGCCACCAGCTTTCACAAATCCAGTTGTGAAATCAAATTGAGTTTTGAAACGTGCATCATCCCAAACCTCGATAAGTTGCACTCCATCTAGCGATGTTACACGTGTGTCAATTCCTTGAGGTGATGTAGTAGCGATTGCGCGTGTAAAGTCTTTAGCACGCTCTAGGGCATCCATTACCTCGCTAGATACATACATGACAAGGTTTGATGCTCCATATTTACGCATTGGCAAAATAGCAGCTTTCAAGATTCCATAGACATTCTCCGGTGTAATGCTATCCTCTTGCTTGAAATGATGACCATTGATTGCAGCTGTTGCAATTTTAGAAAAGCGGTAAGCGTCAACTTCTGGTGTTGCATGTTCTGAAATGAATGTATTTGAGATGTTAGCAGCTGAAAGCTCTTGGTTTGTTTCATCAACATCTGCTGTATCAACAAAAAACTCAACATCTCGGTCAAATCCAAGAGTATAAACGTTTTTATCATTTGATACTGTACCTGAGTTGTAACCCTTAGAGCGTGTATGTGCCTTATATCCTGTTACAGAGATTGTTGGCAATTCAAATGATTTTGCACCTAGCCAATTTACTTTTGGCGTTTCAAGAATGGCAGTCAATGAGCCTTGCATAAGGCGTTTTTCAAACTGTCCCTCATGTTTTGTGATGTAATTGATTGACATCTACTATTCCTCCTTTTTATTCTGTCAGCCCTAATGCCTGTGCAAAGGCATCTGGTGCTGGGTCTGTTGCTGTTGGATTTCCAAACGCAACGATATTTGGGTTAGGCTTGCCATCTTCTTCTGCTTTAAAAAGATATGGGTCACTTTCCTTTAGACCATTGAGGATGTCATCTAGTTTAGGTTTGCCACTGTCATCTAGTTCAATGGCATCAACATCAATAAACTTCATCAAGGTTGATGGATTGTGTGCTGTGGTATCTTTCAAAGCAAGATTGATAGCATTCACCTTATTTGTTTTTGCCAGTTCATCAGCAGCCTCTTGTTTATACTTGTCATAATCTGCTTGCAATTTATCAATCGCCTCTTTTTGTTCAGCACTGATACTTTCAAGTGATTTCAAGTTTTCAACTTGCTCCTCTGCTTTTTGCAACTGGGATTTGAGACTATCTCGCTCTTGTGTGATAGTTTCCAAGGCTGATTTGTCCTCGTTGAGCTCTTTTCCTCGCAAGGCAAAGACTGATTTAGCCTGTTCCTCTGTCAATCCAAGTTTGAGTAGTTCCTCTGTTGTAAATGCCATTTGTACCTCCTTAGTTCTTTTTAGGTGGACAACTCCCACCGAAAAGCAAAATATTATTTACTATTTCAGTTTACTTTGGATGGAATGGGATTTTTTACGGTTTTAGGCACAAAAAAAGAGGGTTGTTTAGTAACCCTCTTGATAATTAGATATATGCTCTTTCTCTACTGTAATCACGGCTTAAAAATTCGTGTTGTTCTACAAGAGCTCTTATTTTCCCTTGATAAGCTCTAACTTTTAGCCTCTCAGCTTGTATCAGATCATCATCACCTAATGTACTAGCATAGTGCAATCTTTCTTTGTGATGCTTGATATTGCGCTCTAAGGCTCTTTGTTTAGCCTCGATGCGTGCATTTTCTTCTGCCTGTTCTGGCGTTAGGTCTTTCATATAGTCTGGCAAGTCTGGTATTTCATTTACTCCTACGATAAAAGGCGTAAGATAATGACCACAATGGACACCTAGACATCCCCCAGCAGTACCAAAACCATAATCTAGTAAACTATGAATAGTAAGGCCGTTTATTGTTCTGCCTTGACCTTTAGTGACAATCTTACCTTGCAATGGAGCACATGCAGCTCTAGCAGACGACTTGATAGAGTAGTAAAAAGTATCTATCCCTAATTCCTCTGCAGGCCTTGTACGCATATCATTGTAAACCCTGTAAGTTGTCGTTTTAATAATTGCTCTGGCATAGCTATCTGCTCGCCATTCTCTCCCTGCGCTATCAGTAAAGCCAGTAAAGCCCTTTTTTTGCCACGACATGATAGTATCATTTAAAGCTCTATCACTTGTTTTAGTACCTGCTACCACTTGTGCTACTGTCTGCTCTACAACCGACTTGAAAACAGTCTGTATGCTTGCTGGTAATGTTGAATTGATAAGATTAAGGTCACTTATAGCTTGTTGAGTATAGGACTCAAGAGCATCAATTACACCATTTCTAACTTTGCCACTAGATTCCCTTTTCAAATCTTCCTCTAGTTGCTCCTTTGTGTCCTTATAGACCTTTAATCCCTCGTTAGCAATGACCTCTCTCAAAAGACTTTCAGCAATTCCTGTACGTTCAACAATGATCTTTAAGTTCTCCTCATTCAGCATGTACATATCGTTGAGCTTTTCTAGTTGCCATATATACGGATTTTTTGCAAGGTCAGCATTGCCACGCTCTTTAAGTCGTTTTATCATGCTATCAAACAACTCAATTTGCATTTTAGAGTAAATATCACTCACGCCCTGCATGTGCAAAGAAAATCGCTGATCATTTAGAGTTGGCATTTTACGTTTATCAGTCATTTTCAACTCCTTATGTGTCGTTTATTGTAATTTATAGCAGTTTATAGCTCTCCCTCTTCTGCTTTCTTCTCTGTTTTTCCGTACAAAGCAAGCTCTGCATCGCTCTCTGGTGGCAACTCTCCATTGATTTCAGCAAGTTCTTTCTCTGCTTCTTCATTTGTGATGTTGAGTACTTTAGCAATACCTCTTTTCTGTGTCGCAAATCCAGCCGCTACCATCTTCATCCAGTAATCAAGCTCTGCATGCCTATCAGTAAATACACCATCATCCAAATTAACTGAAATATCATCAAGCTCTGGAATTTCTCCGCTGTAAATCCCTACTGCTTTACCAAGTTCACACATTGAAACACAAAGCTCTTTGATAGCTTGCTCAACAAGTGCAACAATGCTATTTCGCATTTGGTAAGTGTCTGAGTTCTCGCTTACAATCTCCGTTGCTGTCTTGACCCCTTGCCCATCGAATGTAAACATGCCACTTGAGACACCAATTTGCATCTCAAAAAGTTTCAATCCCTCTGAAATGGCTGAAATATAATCTGATGAGCGGATAGGAGTTGTGAGGTCAATAATGCTACCACTATCCATATTGCCTGCTCCTACTTGCATGTAAACATTTTGGTCAGTATCAAAACGTCGCTTAAATTTGATTTCACCGTGGATATCTTGTACTTTGAGTTGCGTTATTTGCTCAGGCACAATCACGCGCCTTTGACCCATCTTAATTTCCCACATAAATTCATCGTACGTACGATTGATAAAATCAATAGTGGTCTTGGCGTTATCAAAGATAGATAAACCAAGAGGGCTGTTGATATCCTTGTTATTCATCCCTGGTGTCTTGAGATAAACAAACAATGGGCGTGATAGTCCTTGTATCGTTGTTACTGGTTGCAAGTCAGGATATAGCTCGCTCAAATTTACACGATCACCCAGCGTGCCGTCTGATGTTGATTTGTAAAGCTCGTTAGTAATGCGGTATAGGTTCTTATCCTTTGTACTCCCTACCTCTTGGCCATCTTGAGTTACCCACTCATGAAACTCAACTAACGTATAATATACATTCTTTTTGCTCTCTGACTTAATTGTCTTAGTTAGGATTGCAGCGCTTGATACATCCTGTACATTGCTTTGTAATGGCAAAAATACTGGTGCTTGAATAAATGCCACTCTAACCTTATCTCCATCAATATAAGGTCTCATAGCAAGCCCACCCAAAGCCAGACAACTCTCTAAATATCGCTCAAAGTTTTTGTTAAAGCGATCATTGCCTAGCATATTATCAAGAAAATTATTTAGTATCTCATCCTCTGCTGTAATTTCCGCTTGCTCGTTGTAAACAAGGCTGGCAATCTTTTTAGCTGCAGTTCGTGCAATCGGTAAGTGTTGCATCTTTCTACGCTTTCTGTCGCCATCGGTGTTGATGTACTCCACATCATCAAATTTAGATTGATAGTAAGCTAGATTGAGCTGTATCCTGTTAAATTCGGATTGTGTTACAGCTACCTTTGGGTGCTCCAAGATACTGTTTAGGTTTGATGTTTCCATGTTATACCTCCCACGGTTGAAAAAGTCTTTTACTTTTTGAATTAAGTTCATTGTTGCCCTCCTTATGAATTACCAACACGCAAACCAAGTATCTTAGAATTGTCTAATATAAAATACTGGGCAACATCGCATGTATGGTCATCATCTTTGATGACATTTGGGCTATCAGACTGCAGTGTCTTTTCATCCCACCTGTACATCTTATGTTCTTCAATAAATACCTTGTTATTCTCTGTATCAAGGTAATAAAAGCGACCTTGTGCTAATAATGATTGGAATGTATCAATCATTGTCACTTTCTTCAATTTAGCCACTGGATGCCATCTGATACTGAAATCAAGATACATCTGGTTTCTCAATGCTCCCTCTGCGCTATCAATCGTATATTGCAAGATAGGTACTCTGTACTTGCTGACAACCGATTGTATAAAGCCGTTGATGTCCTGTGATAGTTGGCTAGGTGCTTTCTTTATCACTTGGCCAGCTGGTGAGTAATACCAGGTATCAAGTAAGATAACCTTACCTTTAGCAGTTATCCCAAAAGCACAACATGCAGTAGCTGACTGCTGATGCCCACCGTCCAATGCAAAAGATATACCTATCAGCCTATCATCACTAGGCAAAGCATCTAACGGGTGAAATGTACTCATGTTATAGATATTATTCCCTAAACCAACTGACTCACCTAGATAGACATACCTGTAATAATCATAGTCATTCTTTTTGATACGCTCGATATCAGCCAACATCTGATCATTTACAAATCCTAACTCATCATCAAGATAAGTACTAGAATGGCATAAGTAATTATCTTGCGTATTCATTTCCTCATACCACTCATTTATCCAACTGTACGGATTGATAGGAGGGTTATATGACCAAAAGATTTTAACAAATTGAGCGCGTGGGTGTTTTTGGCGCATAAATGTAATGTTGGTCTGGTCAAATTCTTCAGCACTTGAAAATTCAGCAGCCTCCTCATACCAAACCGCAATAATATTCCCAATGTTGTTTGATTTCAACTTTTGGTAGTCATCGAGGCCGTAAAAATAAAATGTTGAGCCTGTCTTTTTATGACTTATCTTAAATGGGCTGACTGTCATCTTAAAGCGACTGGTTAGGCCAAACAACGATAACCCCCATTGGATTTGATTATACACACTATCACGGATTGTATTAGCTACTTTACGGATAATGACAATATTGGCAGTTTCACCCCTTATGATGTACCAAGTCATCATGACAATCAACTTCAAGGTAATAACTGATGATTTGAATGAGTTTCGCCCACCTTTCAAAATGTTGTAAGGTTTCTTAGATTTCCAAACACTCTTGAAATGAGGATTGACATTTTTTTGAATATCAATTATCTTCATCGTCACCCTCCCAACTATCAATAATTGTGATGGTGTCATCTTCCATTTGTGTATCTATCAACTGTGATTTTAATTTCTCAATCTCAAGCTCTAGTTTTTCAGATTGTTTAGCTGTTGGATATCGTTTCAAGATTTCAGTAATAGCTTTAATAACTGTTGCATTATCTGCTTTCTTAATATGTCTTTCTACTTTTCCTGTTGTTGGATTAAGTATCAAAACCTCCTCATCTCGTTTACCTCTAGCGATTTCAGAAAGGATATAGAGCGCCTCTGTCGCATCCATGATATTTGACTTATGCAGCTCTTGCATCTGCTTATTTATGTACTCTTTTATCCCAACATTTCCCAACAGTTCAGTAATACGATTATTGGCATAACTCTCACTATAACCAGCCTTAATTGCTGATTGATAGCCGTTTCCTGTCTTTATGTACTCATCTGCAAAGCGCCTCTGTCTTTCATTCATTCGCTCCCTCCTTTCCAACAAAAAATCACAAGTATTGCTACTCATGATTTCATTTTATATGCTAAAAGAGGGGATGTTTTACTGTTATTTTTGATTTAAGGCGCAAAAAAAGCCCCAATTAAGGGGCTAAGATGTAACGTAGTAGCCCGGATTCGAACCGGAATCTCCTCCATCAAGGCGTAATCCCTATATACTACTCCCTACGTTTCTTAGTGTAATTATACCACTCCTTTTTGACTTTTTCAACAAGTTTACGCTCTTTTGGTGTCAAATTGGTTGCACCCTTTTTGCTTTTCTCATGTTCTGCATGATTATAGCCGTGATGAGCATGTGGTTTCATACCTTTATGCACATGATCTAAGTCAATTTGCTTATTACGCTTATTTTTTGTATCAAAATAAACAATACTCTTGGGTGTGTTTTTGTTCTTGTCAATAAGTACGTAAACTCTACCTTTTGTCATCGTTTCCATCGGAGTCTTTTGTGACCCTTGCTCGTTTTGAGTAACAAATTTTATATTACCCACTTTATGTACAGTCTTATATTCTGTCCCATACTTTTTGTCTTTATCACTCATTCCAGAGCTTGCTCCTCTACCGCCCATTTGTCCATCCTTTCTGTCGTTTCATTCCCAAAATAAACTACCTCGATACCTTTATAATCATAATCAACCTCACCACCATATACCAAAATACGCTTTGGCGCTATCTTTTTAATCATGGTATCTACTCCATCTTTCCACAACTCAAAGCGCTCTTTGCGTTGTTTTATGCCTACTGTACTGATGGCCACTGTGCTATGTTTCGGTAGACCATCAAAACAAAAATCATGGCTTTCTTGGCTTGACCAAGATACAGTAGGTATAACTGTATAGCCCCAATTCTGCATCATTTGGCCTATCAACCTTGAGCGATAAGTATTCCAAAGTTGCATAGCTATTGGCATGTCTGTGTATAGGCTAAAATCTGGTGTAAATACACAATCGAAATCAGCTAGTTTCTCTAGGTAAAAATCCGGGCGTTTCCAAATTCTTTCAAACTGATAATCATCTAGGAAAAAATGTACAGTAGCTGAGTAGTCAGGTTTATTCAAAACATAGTTAAATCCCTGTAATTTTTTAGGAATATGATCAACTGGTTCAAGGATTGGCAAATTATATTTACCATCTGTGCGCATGGCATCATAATCCAACAAATTATACTGGTTAATAGTATTCTGTCTGTGGTATGGTTTTGTTGTCAGATTGTCCATATTATCCTCCTAATAAAAAACCTATGTACCTTGATTATAGATACATAGGATAGGGTATTTTTACGGTTATTTAGATAAGGGGATGTACTTGTAAGTTGAAACAAAATACTTATCAAACCATTTATTGATGTAAGTGTATGCTGGGCTAGGACTTAGATATAAAATTTTTTGACACGCGCCGATCACATTGATATTTTCAAATACATAGACCTCTTTTATCGTTTTTAACATCTTTCTATCTGATTTCTCGATATATTCATCTGTTACAGTTTTCAGATTTACCAAAAATACAGACTGCTCAATGTTATTCTCTAAAAATGCCTCATGTATCTTTTGCTCCAAGATTGTTTTTTGAGGATTTTTCTTATCTCTCAAAAAATACCACTTTAGCCAATTAATTTCTCTGCGATGGATAACTGACAAGCGCTCTATTTTTTTCTTCGTCATCAGTCATGTATCACCCCCTCATCATTTATTGTACAAAGTCACGTTACTTGAGTGAGTGTAATACTCATCACCATTTTCAAAAGTAACACGAATACTATCCTGTTTCTCGTACTTCGCCCACCGTTTGACTTTTCCCTCTACGATTTGCCCATCTACCATTTTCACTTTTGCGTAATTAAAAGTGAAAGTTGTTCCAAGGACATCCTTGTTTCCACATGCTGCTAACCATACAAAAGATAAGCCAAGCAATGCGATTGCTAATAGTTTTTTTAACTTCATTTTTCTTCTCCTCATTAACTTTCTAATGCAAAAATTCATTGACCAGGTCACGGATAAAGAACTCCCAATCAGATTCTCTAAAAGTCAAGAAACGATCCGCAGTAAAATTTCTAAGCCTTTTATAAAATAGTATCTTTAGTTGGGTTGATTCACCAACAGTAAGGAGGACACCAGGGAAATGATATACCGAATGCACTCTATTCCCGTATCCAGAAATATCTAAATGTATTACCATTTCTGGATATGAATGTCCAACGTTAGCTTCGACTCCGAGCTCAACTTTGACCTCTTTCACAATTGGAACCTCGTTAAAAATTGGTCGTGCAGAAAATAATGGCGACGGAATTTCTTCCCTTTTTCTTTTCCCTAAATATGGATATTTTTTAGGTCTCATTTTTCTACCTCAAATTCCTCAATTAACCAATCCAGATTTTTACGAGCCTTTTTCAAATCTTCAAGCCCATTCTTTTTCTGGAAACGTAGCTGATACTTCAAAGCATTTCCAAGATAAAAACCCTTTAACTGTTCTGGCGTCATGAAATTTCTTAGAGCATCGATAGATTCCATGCCATATCGTCCTTGATAGTGGCTTGGGTTATTTACATTATCTGTCATATCAATTCCTCCCGTAATGTTTATTTGCTCCATGCAAGTAATACGTTCCATCTTTCCGCTTGTTGATGTAATATGTGTATTGGCCATCTGGGCTAGCATAGGAAATCTGTTTTTCTCCTCCCCAAACTCCGTTGTCGCGCATCATATGGCAATTCCCCATAATCCATTTTACATCAGGCATCTAGTAACTCCTTGTTCTCGTATATGTTGCCGATGATTTGACTGTTTTTAAGCGTTTCTGGCTCAAAAGGACTAATATTGTCTGGATCAGCGGCATTAATACATTCAACATAAAATCCTAGACCATCATATAATACACCAAGTATATGGCCGTTGTTCTTAGATGTTTCAAGGTATTTATAACTTCCGAATTTTACAATCATTTTTATGCCTTGGATTTCAAGTACATCCCCCTCGAAAATCTCGACACTGTTTCGGTCTTTGATTTCTGTTGACAGCATAAGAATTACGTGTTCTGGTAGTCGTTTATAATGGACATCATCCCCAATGTATTTAAACTCACCATCTTCAAAATACATCTCACCAATATCATTATCCATTTTTTTATATTGCTTTATCCACGCTCTAAACTTTGGTATCATCCCAATTACTCCTTACTTTTTTAGATTTTGTCATCTTCTACAACCTCAAAATGTACACTTTTAATAACTTTAGGATTTAATAGAATACTTCTATCTTCCCCCAAAATCACCACATGCCCATTATTTATTTGAGATATGATTGCATCTCTAATTTTTCCTATTTTAGTATCATCTTGGTAAAAGGCATGCGCTTCAAAATTGTCGAATTTTATATTAACTTTAATCACTTTAAACCTCCTCTATATCAAACTCTAATCTATAATGCCCTTTCTCCTCGCTCAAGCCACCATAAACAAAAGATAACTTTTTGATAACCTTATGATTATCATCTGTCCAAATACCTGCATCAGTCATGCCATCAATGATAGCTTTGACTGTTGGGTACAAGTTAGGCGGATCTAATTTAGACTTAGTAGGGCTGTAAATTGTAACTGTAACCTCACAAGGGTTAGAGGGGCTAAAAGCAGCCCTCCCTTTATCCTTGTTCATCGATGTATGCCAATAAGCAAAAGCTCTAATGCGCTTAGTAACTTTAGCTTTATCTGTTTGATGTTGCCTGTCATTACTATTGATAACCATATTTAGAGATTTTAGCTTAGTATTTCGAGGCAAAGAAAACTCAAATTTCACATCTTCCCCCTCCTCGTCTTTTTAATTATATCTGCAACAATTCCAGACCATTCTTCATTTGTGGTCTCCCTAAAGTCAAACTGTGACATTTCTTCAGCCCTTTTAAAAAGAGCTAGTTTCAAGAAAACCCCATCTTTTTCCGAAAAATCAAAGTCGCTTATTAAAGTTGCTGTTCTAATCCCCTTACCATAGCCATCTACTTTTACAATAATCCTTGTTTTATGGAACTCACGGAGATATTCAATTTGAACCTCACCTTTCAAATCACATCCATCAACTTTCTTTAGCATCAATGAAATTTTTTTGGTTTCACTTTCTTTTCGTGCTCCCATGAAAGGATATCTTTTAGGCTTTGCCATCATTCACCATCCTTTATTTCTTCAAATAACCTGGTGCATCATCCCCTATGTTGATGCTCTCATATTGCTCTTTAGTGACAAGAAACTTGCCATAAGCTCCGATAGTAACCGTATAATGACCATCAACAATAGCTTTATCTGTTACTGTTCCGATAAGCTCACCCCCAGCATTATCAACTTGATAAATAATGACTGGTTTTCTGTTTTTCAATTCTTCTACTTGTTGCTCCAGCTTGACAACCTGGGGTTTATAGTGATTTTTGGAGATTATCAAACCTAGATTTAGCATTGATAAAGACAAGGCTGCAAGTGCAAAAAATAGACCAACTCGATTTTTATTTTTCATGTCATGTCTCCAAGATTTTTATCACTGTGTAAATCAAAGCAATAGCATAAGCATCAAAGATAAACCAAACCACCTTGTCCGCTTTTCCCTCTTTGTAGGTTTTATGACCAGTAACGAAAATCAGAATGGCAAGGAGTAAGCAAGCGCTGATAACCATCAATTTCAGAAACAAGACCATCTAATTACCGCCTAACTCTTCAACAACTTTGCTTACAGCTGCTAAAATCTGTTCTTTGACTTTGGTGTCCTTGATGCCATCAAGCCCCTCAACGTTCCCGGTTTCTACATTGATAGCGATTGTTCCAACCAAAGAGCTATCCTCCTCATTTCCGTCAGTTTCTTCAAGCACTTCTTTAGCACTTTTACCATCTAAGATATCTAGCAAATCATGACTGAGGTTGTGAAAAACATTAGCTATCTTAAATTTCCTAATATCTCCTTTGAGTAGAAAATGTAACATCCCATCTTTGCTATTATCATGTAATTTGTTGGCGAACTCTTTCAAGTTCTCTACGATAGTTTCAGCTGATACTGCGTTTTTAGTTTCTTTAGTCATTGTTTTTCCCTCTCTTATGCTAATACTGTGATATGTTTTTGGTCTGCTAGTTGCTCTTTTAGATAGGCTGCAACATTTCCTACTGCATCGGCTACCCAACGCTTGCCATCTGCCTCAAATAAAGCCATATTTGCTTGCTTATCAATCCTAAAGACAAATAGGCTTGCTGGTTGCTCAACTTCTCCAAAAGTGCGATATGGGCGCAATGTGACTGGATTAGGCGCTTTGCCTTTAGCAAGGCTTGCTACCCCTGTTTTAACTGTTGCTACTTGAGATACTCCATTATCTTCAATTTCAGACCCATTCTCAATTTTCAATGCGCTAGCAAATTCTAGCAATGTGCCACGATCGTTATCGTCAATAAAGTTTGATTGCAACATGATATTGAACTGTTCCGATGATAGAAAACGGCCAAAAGATAACTCTGGGATGCGTGCCTTAACATCAACTAGCAATGTGCGATGTTCGAGCTCATCATTTTCAGACCATACACAAACCTCATCATTTTTCTCAACAGCCACAATCAAGCGTTGGTTTTTCAGATTGTTGAGGTCTGTTTTGAGATAGTCAACAAGGCTTGTTAAGGTTGATAGCTCCAAAGTTTTAGGATAGCGTTTGGGATCAAGTTCTTTGAGGTTGAATTTGTTGGCATCATAGTACTCTGTGCCATCTGCAGCTGTTAAAATTTCTAACCCACACTCATTTAGTTCTACTGCGTATTCCAATGCTGCTTTAAGATTTTCTGTTGTCATATTAGTTACCTACTTTCTTTTTGTTGAAATCAATAATATCTGGTTTTGTTTCCGTCTGTTGTTCAATTTCTGCCACTGGTTGCCCAATATCAGTAAGGATTTCCCCATTTTCGTCAAAGTACATTTGACCAGGAACTGTACTTTTCAGCTCGTTAGCATGTACTTGCCCTGTATCAAAATCACGCCCAACAAGAATTGTTGTAGCTACTCCATTTTGAGGCGCAAATTTTGATTTTACCTCCATGATAGTATCAACCACTGTACGCTCTTCGTTAGCTGACATCGTAAGCGTGATAGTCACTTTTCGTTTTGCTTTCGCATCTGTATTTAGGTCAAGGATGTTATCAAAGACTTTTTCAAGCTCTTTGTCTAGTTTCTCCTGTAATCCTCCATCTGCAATGTGGGTTAGGTCTAACCCAATAAGTTTTTTATCCATATTGTCCTCCTTACTTCAAAAGTTTTTGTAACTGCTTTAAGCGATCTTGACTATCTAACAACTCCAGATATCTTTTATGGCTGATCAATACATATCCTGTCAGGTCATGACCTAGTAAAGTATCATCAACAAATAGCTCCATTTGCTCGGTTGGGGTGTCAAAGTGAGACTCTGCATCTGTATCCTTTTTCTTTTTTGTAAAGGTATTAGCAATAACCTCAATTTCTGACTCGTTGCTTAAAAATGATGATACTTGAGTATTTAGGGCATCGGCAAATGCCTCGATTTCCTCAT
Source organism: Streptococcus sp. OH4692_COT-348 (assembly GCF_003859975.1). GTDB lineage: Bacteria > Bacillota > Bacilli > Lactobacillales > Streptococcaceae > Streptococcus. The sequence goes on along the minus strand of NZ_RQZB01000011.1, from coordinate 36,013 downwards.
TCGTTGGAGTTGTAACATTTCTCTCAATGTCACTTACTCGATTTTGACTGATACCGACCATAGGGGCAAGATCATACTGAGTAAGCTCTGCCTCTTTACGGATAGCACGCATTTTAGCGCCATCAAATACTTTCATCTAAATACCTCCCCTCCATTTTCAAAGAAACGCTGTTGTATTGCATTCTGTGCAATCTTTACTTGTATTTCCGGATGTTGATAGTATTTGATTTGTTTTTTGTACTCACAAACTGCAATTTTAGCAACAGCTGTAATAATACCAGCCCAGGTTGTTGTGATAATAGCGATTAGAATTAAAATAAAATCAAATTGTGTCATGTTGTTTTTCCTTTTCAAATTGGTTTAATACTGATTGTAAAAGTAATTTCACCCTCTCATCTTATTTCTGATGGTGAAAGAGTGTTTAGGTGCTGCATCTTCAAAAGCATCTTGAAACTCTTGGTTGATTTTTCGGATATTGAAAGGCTCGTAAGCGTGGAAATAATATCCATACTTATCAAGTTCACCCTCAACACCAGTTGCCCATGCCAAGAATACTGTTTGCTTGCAGGTTGGGCATGTAATCCCTTTTCTGTGCGACCCGGTTTTCATCATCTTGCAAAAACCACAAAACGGACATTGTAAATCTACCTTTACTCTTACGCTTTCTCTATCCATGAAAATCCTCCCATGTTACAACACCTGAAATAATACAAGTCTTATTGATTCGACTTGCTAAAGTATCAGCGTTATAGATACCATGAGTTGTTTCTATAACACTACCGTATATCCTCTTTACCTGGACTATATTGTGAAACTCCCCATTTCTAAGTACTTTCACATAGTCTCCTGCTTTGATTGTTAAATTCATATTTCCCTCATCCTAATCCAACGGTACAAGTCGTCTTGCTCTGTTCGGGTTCGTTCTCCTCTTGTACGTTGGCGTGTTGTAGTAGTGTATTGTTTCTATTTTTACATTAAACTGTCGAGCTAATTCCTTTACAGTACCCATGCCCAACAGTTCATCGCCTTTGTAGAGGGCGTACTCCTTTTCTAGCATGATCATCGGCTCTTAAAACGGCAAATCATCATCACTGATATCCAATGGGTTTGTCGGTCTGCCAAATGGATTGTTATCACGGGTGAAATCAGGAACTGGATTTGTTGTGTTCCCCTCAAAGAAACTACCTTGTTGTCCGTAACTATTTCCATTTTGGAAATTGTTCCCTGTGTTATTTCCGTTTTGGAAAGAACTGCCCTGGTTACTGTAACCCTGTTGCTGATAAGCACCATGATTGTCTTGATGACCTTGAGTATTTTGCTGACTGTTACGACTTTCTAGCAATTGGAAATTACTAGCAACAACCTCTGTGACATAAACACGTTGGCCTTGCTGATTATCATAGCTACGTGTTTGAATTACTCCTGTAACTCCGATAAGAGAGCCTTTTTTAGCCCAATTAGCAAGATTTTCAGCTGACTGTCTCCAGATAACGCAATTGATAAAATCAGCATCACGCTCTCCAGCCTCGTTCTTAAATGGACGATTTACAGCAAGAGTAAACGTAGCAACCGCAATATTAGATTGCGTGTATCTTAGTTCAGCATCTCTTGTAAGTCGCCCTACTAAAACAACGTTATTTATCATTTTGCACCTCCTCTACTTCTGATACCTTTATTTCATGTGCACCAAACTTTAATAAGTCGCTATATCGTTTCACAAACTCAATAGCGGCCATAAATGAATTTTCTGCATTGATTTCTGACCCCAAATCAAGACTTCCAATTTTTCCACTGACATAAAAACATCTCATAGGTCAGACTCCTTAACAAAGACTCCATCCACCATCTTTCCTTGACGGTCTTTGATTTCATTCCATGCCAATTCAAGGCACTCTGTCAAAGTCAAATCAAATTTCTTAGCAACAAACATCAGATAAATAGCAATGTTACGGCTACTTAACTGAATTTGAGTGCGTGCGTTAATGCGATTTGTATTAGTTGAAACATCAACCAAACCACGCGCAATCAACCCAATTTCATTAGCAATGTGCAAGTACAGTAACTCTACTGACCACTGATCTACATAATGAAAGTTATGCTGTCCGTTCTCATCCGGATTGAGAGACAAATGGATTTTAGAAAAGTTCATCTGTTGAGCTAGGATAGTCAAGACAACCATCATATCTCCAACACTATCAGCTATCTTTTCCTTATCCTTTCGTACTGTCGCACCATTGAGCTCCCCCCACTCTTCATTGAGTTTGAGCATCTGAGATAATGGGCTTGCTTTGTCAAGCTCCTTAGCTGTTGACCAACCTTTTACATTTTCAATCAGTTCATTAAATTTCATTGTGCATACCTCCTGTTGCAATATTCACGTTCTAAGCTATCTAGCCCCACTTTTAAATACTCGATAGAGTAAATAGCAAGGCTTTTCTTTTCAATTTGTGAGAGAGGCCTGTTAGCCTCCTCAAATTCTAAAATAAGTTGATACTTTCTAAATTCCACCTAACCCTCCAAAGTTTCAAAGCTGATAAAGTTATCCTCAAGCCATTCTTGCAACTGGTTAAGCTGAGATTTTCCACCATGCAATGTCAAACGCAAGTTAATTGTTAAAGGCTCGCTTGGCTCAAATTTTGCCACCTCTCGCATGTTATTTTGTGGTTCTGGTGTAATTGTACCCTGTTCCAAAATCTCGCCTGTTTCAGCATCGTAAGCCTTGATATTCGCATTTGCATTTTCTTTGGCCAATTGTTCAATCTCTGCAAGTCGTTCAGCTTCTGCTTTTGCTTGGATTTCTTTCTGCTCTTTGCGTGCAATCTCAGCATCACGATCAGTTTTCATCATCTTGAAAATATCAACAAGACTCTTACCATCTTCAAGATGTCTGATATAGCTGTCAGCTGGCAAATCGTACTCTTGAGCTAGCTCTTGGATAGCTTGCTTGTTGGCCTTATATTCTTCCAGGGCATCAAATTCTGAAAGCACTAAAGCATCCATTTCATCAAGTGTTGTCTTTTTCAGCTCATACTTGCCTGTTTTAAAATGTTTCTTGAGGCTGTACTCATCGTATTTGTCAGCAAATGTGGATTTTTCAATCCCTGCGACCATACACTTATCCTCAAATGTGGCACGCACGACATCCACGCGCATCAATCGTTCATGTTCATCAATCGCATTAAGTCCTGCTGTGATGTTTGAGATGACATTATCCAATGGCTCAACTGTTTTCTTGTACCACTTCTCAAATTCCTTGTATGGATTATTAATGTTGTTTTTGATTTCCTTACGCCGAGTTTCCAACGCCTCTTTTAATTTATTTAGGCGTGTACGCTCATCATAATCAGCCTTGTAAGTGGATGCAGTTACCTCATAATTTGTGTACTGTGCAACGATTGCTGCAAGTTGTTTCTCCACGCTATCATAATCAACATTGATTACTGCAGGTTGGAAATCTACCTTAATTTCTGTCAAGCTATTAGTTACATCTTTTACCATGTCTTCGTTCTCCTAGTCTGTGAAAATTTTGATTTTACTACCTGATGATGAATGTCCAAAACATAAATTGCCATTATCACAAATTAAGGCAAGTTCTGTTTTTGATAAATTAGGGGTATTCTTGTAAATCTCATACAGTGAATTCCCGTAACCACCACCAACTCGACCATATACAACATCAACGGTTTCTTGATCTTGTTCATTCATTTTGTCGTAATTCCATTTGTCCTTGATGATATATTTCTCTTTCAACTCTTTTAGAGCTGAAAGATTAGATTTATGTTTTTGGCTTTCGTTTTCTGTGAAAGCCCATGGCGAATAAATTTTATTTTCAGTCATGTCTTATACTCCTTGTTTTTCGTATGCTTTTTGAATTTGTTTAGTGAGATATTCCATCACTATGTTATAGCCATCAACTGGGACTTTGTGGAAATCGTCTATTTGGTACTTGCTCAACACAAAATTGGCAACTGTATCAAATGGCGCTCCCTTAATCGTCGCAATCTCTTCAACGTTCTTGATGATTTCTTGATACTGAATGTTATCAATGTACCTTACTTGTTGTTCTTGAGCTTGCTGGTTGTTTGGTTTCTGTTGCTGATTAGTCTGTCCTTGTACTTGGGTTTCTTCTACTGGATACTCATCAATATCTTTTTCACCAATCGCAAACAATCCCTGCAAGGCATATTTTCGAGCGTATGAGCTGACTGCACCTGTCCATTGCGGTTCTTGCATTTGTTTAATCTGTCCTTTTTGGGTATTAAATACTGGAACTGGACTCATTTCAGCGTATGCTGTTGATTGGTACCTCTCGTCTGTCTCATCATTAAAAGCTACGGCTGTTGCTTTTACAAAGATTTTTCCAACAAGCTCAATGAGTTCATCAGTTACGATTACAGACCAATCGCTTTTTAGCTCTTTGAAAGTTGTATAGATGTCCTCGGCATTTCTAAATGCGTACTTTACATCTTTTGATTTCTTTTTTTCTAATTGCATTTTTTGTTGCAACTCTGGGAAAGTTAAACTTGCCATTTTCCTCCTCCTGTAAAAACTCTGTAATTCCCTTATTATCTATAAGGATGAGTTTGTTATTTGTTAGTAGTTATTATTAGTTAGTGCCGTTAGGCTCAAGATTGTTGTTTTTTAGTGTGCGCTAGCACTACATTGTTATATATTGGTACTTGTTGTATAGTTAGTATTTATTAGTAGTGGAATTTTCAACTGTTGATTTTCTCAATTATTGAATAATTCAACTGTTGATTTTCTCAATTATTGAATAATTCAACTGTTGATTTTTCAGTAAGTTGAATTACCTTTACCTTTGGATAACTCTCTATCTAATATCTGTTTAAAATAATCTAAGTGACTATCCTTTATTGGTATATCTTGTGCGAAAACATAATTTTCAACACCTTTTTTATATCCTCTACTAAATCTTACAACTCGTATATATCCTGCCTCTTGTAATTCCTTGTAAGCTGCTTTATGAGCATCCCTACCATTAGTTGACCTTTTTTCAAGTTCGCTTATATAGATGCGCCAGTCATCCTTGTTGCTAAGGATTTCAGCAAGCAATCCCTTTGCTTGCAAGCTCAAATTAGTATCTTGCAAAAAAGCATTATTCAAAGAGGTATAGTTTTCATGGGTATTGGTGAAATATGTATCTCATTAACCGTTAGCCTCCAATCTACGCTCATTTACTTTTCTAAAAAGCTCATATACTGGGTTATCGTCAGGGATAACATATCCGGCAATACTGTCTCTTTTGGTTCCGTCTGCCATTGTGTGCGTTACTATGTAATGCTCTTTAACCATTTTCTTTCCTTTCTAGCAGTTGCTAAAATTGCGAGAGTGTCAACAATTGTCAAACCTACCAAACTATCAATTAAAATCTCGCTTAATGGATAGTTTTTCCTTTGCCAATTGTTTACTAATAGTTGTTGTGTGCTGTTCAGTTCTTTCATTATGTGGTATAATTAAAGTAGTTATTTTTAAACAAGCGCCTTACTTGGATTGCAGTCCGTAGGTGCTTTTTTTGTTCTTTTCACTTTATTCCTTTCTGTTGTGTTATTTTTGTCAACTACCTATGAAATTAAAATGGCATTTAAAACTGTTTTAGGATCAACCCCTAAGACGTCCGCAAACTCTGCCATTTCATCTGCTCCTATATTTCTAGGATTTTTCTGTTTCTTATACAGAGTGCTCCGAGAAATATCTAAACGTTCAGCGATAACTTTACGCTTTAGCCCACTTTTATCCAGCAGTTTTTCAAAAGCATTTTTATCTGCTACTACTTTTTCCATAAATTACTCCTTTCTGTTTATTTCGAGTTTCCTTTTTGTCAACTCTACAATGTAATTCTATCCCTTTGTTTCTATTTTGTCAACACTTTTGTGTAAAAAAAGTCAACTTTTTTTCTTTTTATATCTAAAAACCCTTTATATCAGCGTTTTTGGCTTATTTGTTTCTTTTTATTACTCGTTTTTGTTGACATTTTTGATACACTGAGTTATAATTGCACTATATAATAGATTAAAAAGGAGGTGGGATAATGGAAACTAAAATAGCCTTTCCTCAAATGCTAAACAAGTATAGATTGCAAAAAAATCTTACTATGGAGCAACTAGCTGAGGAAGTTGGCAAAACAAAATCTACTATTTCAAAATGGGAGGCTGGTACTCGCTCACCTAAAATATATGAAATAGAAGAAATAGCAAAATATTTTGGGGTTGAACCTCAGACAATGATGTTTGGAGATACCTCAAAAATACAATGGCTTTACGACAAACTCGAACCTAGCAGGCAAGAAAATGTTATCACTTACGCAGAGAAACAACTAAATGAGCAGGAAAATAATGTTATCTCTATTTTCGATGATAGAAAAAGAGTCACTGCTTATGTTGAGGGTGTAGTTGCTGCTGGTCTAGGTAGCTATCAAGAGGAAAACTTACACATGGAAGTTGAACTTTTGGAAGAAGAAGTACCAGAAAAATACGATACTATCGCACAAGTTGTTGGGGATAGTATGGAACCGCTTATAGAAAACAACGACTTACTTTTTATTGATGTGAAAAGTCAAGTTGATGTTAATAGTATTGGAATTTTCCAAGTGAATGGAAAAAACTTTGTAAAAAAACTCAAGCGTGATTATGGCGGTGCTTGGTATTTACAAAGTCTTAACAATAATTATGAGGAAATTTATCTATCAGAAGACGATGACATCCGCACTATTGGGGAAGTGATTAGTATCTATAGGGAAAATTAAGGAGAATACTATGCAAAAACAAAAAGGGGGATGCTTGTCATCTCTTATCGCAATTATCCTGTTAGTCTGGGTTGCCAGCTTTTTTATCGGTGGCAATGATAGCACAAAAAATAACAGTAAAGAAACTGACAAAACAGAGCAGACTAGTACATCATCAAGCAAAGAAGAAACTAGCCAATCATCACAAGAAGTAAAAAACGATGGTAAAGATTATACAGAGGTTTCAAATACTGAATTTGCATCCCATCTTACTACTGAAATCAATAATCAGTTAAGCGCTAGTGGATACCAGGTAACAGTTAAACCTGTTGGTAATAATGTTATCTATCTTTATGTCCCTCAAGATGTTAAATATAACTCTAACAGTGAAATTCAAAAAATCGCTGATAGTTTATATAGCATCAAAGAAAGTACTTTCTCCAATTGGGCAATTGATAATGGATATGATCTAGGATTTACCAACTCACCTGATCTATATATCAAATCAGAAGATGATACAACACTTGCTGAAGAAAGTGGCATTGTAAACAAATCTATGAAAGTAAAAGTAAACAACTAAAATAAAAAGCCCCTGCTCTCCTCGACCAAAATTTGAGCATGGGACTTAAACCAATTTGAAAAGCAACCTAAAACACTAAGGGTATAGGTCTTTTTTCTATACCCTATTTTACCATAAAACTTACAAAATAGGGAGGCTAACGATGAATAAAGTTGCTATTTATGTGCGCGTGAGTACAAAAGGACAAGCAGAAGAGGGTTATAGTATTGATGAGCAAATTGCATTGCTTACAAGCTACTGTAGCATACACAAATGGAAAATCCATGATACTTATGTTGATGCTGGTATCTCTGGGGCTACGATTGAGAGACCAGAATTAAGCAGACTATCGAGAGATGCCCAAAAGAAAAAATTTAATACCATGATTGTCTATGACTTAAAAAGACTTGGGCGCTCGCAACGTAATAACATTTCATTTATTGAGGATGTACTAGAAAAAAATGGAATAGGCTTTATCAGCTTAACAGAAAACTTTGATACCTCAACCCCTCTAGGAAAAGCAATGGTTGGTATTCTGTCAGCCTTTGGGCAATTAGATAGGGATACTATTAGAGAACGTATGATGATGGGTAAGATTGGCCGTGCTAAGTCTGGTAAACCTATGATGACCAGTACTATTGCATTTGGTTATAATTATGATAAAGTTACTAGCTCACTTAATATCAACCAAGCAGAGGCTATTATTGTAAAAACTATCTTTAATGAGTACTTATCCGGTAGATCACTAACAAAATTAAGAGACTATCTTAATGAAAATGATTTGTTGAGAAATGGCAAACCTTGGAACTATCAAGGAGTTAGTAGGGTTTTAAGAAATCCAGTTTATATGGGAATGGTTAGATTTAGAGGAGAAGTATATCAAGGTAATCATGATCCAATAATTGATAGTGAGACATTTGAGGCTGTGCAAAAAGAACTTAAAAAGAGACAACTTGAGACCTATGAATTTAACAAAAACACAAGGCCATTTAGGGCTAAATATATGTTATCCGGCATTATTAAATGTGGGTACTGCGGTTCTCCAATGGGAGTCACTCTAGGAACTAAACGAAAAGATGGCACGCGCAATATACGCTACCAATGTGTAAATAGATTTCCAAGAACCACAAAAGGAATTACAGTATATAACAATGGCCAAAAATGCAACTCTGGCTTTTATGAAAAGGATGATATTGAAATATACGTACTAGGTCAAGTAAGACTCTTGCAGCTAAATAAGGCTAAATTAAATAAAATGTTTGAAACTCCAGAAATAATAAATGTTGAGGAAATAGAAAATCAAATCAATAGCCTTAATAATAAAATGAAACGACTTAATGACCTCTACCTTAACGATATGATTTCATTAGATGAGTTAAAAACTCAAACTTACACATTCTTAAAACAAAAAGACTTACTAGAAAATGAGCTTAATAATAACCCAGCTATCCACCAAGAAGAAAACCGAAAGCAATTCCAAAAATTATTAGGCACAAAGGATATCACTCAATTGAGTTATGAGGAGCAATCTTTTGCGATTAAAAATCTGATAGATAAGGTATTTGTTAAACCTGGCATCATTGATATAAATTGGAGAATTTAGGTCGGAAAAATAACAAATTTAGATACTCTTGTTTCCACAAGTGTGAAAGCCTTCACTTTCGCTTTTTTCAAGAATGTCATCATTTTTTTCATTTTAAAAATTTACCTCCATATTTTGATACATGGGCATGAGCATTGCCGCATAAAGTAAAACGATAATTAGAGCCACAAAGATAAAGACCAGTGGCTGCACCAAATTCATGGTGCGGTTGACTCGGGTAAAAAATGCTTCCCAAGTTTTTTCAGCATAGATTTCCAACTCACTCCCCAGCTTAGACTTGACTTCTCCATACTCGATGATGAGACTCAATTCCTTCCTAAAGAAAGGATAGGTTCCTATCATCTGAGAAAATCCTCGACCATTTTGGAGAGCATGAGCTAGATCTTGACCGATTTCTTTAAAGAGCTGGGAACCTTGTTCCTGCATCATTTGAAAAATCTGCGTCAGCTCCATTCCCTGTGAAATCATATTTCCCCATTCACGCGCATAATAGGCTGTCAAATAGGTCTGCACAAAGATTCCAAGAAAAGGAATGCGTGCTAAGATAGAAAAGACCCGCATCTTAGAACTTCTTTTATAAAAAGTGAGTGCTAAAAGGACACCTACTGAAACAAAAACTATCATGCCTAGAAAAATTTGTGGCAGATTGCCGATAATTTGGGTGGCAATATTGCTACTATCCAGTTGTGGTAGTAGGTAGTTACGTAGTCCCAGCATGATTAAGAGAAGAAAACCTAGCAAAATCAAAGGATAAGTCGCTACTTCAATTAACTTTTTCTTGACCTTGGCCAGATTGTCTAGATACTCTTCTATCTTTCCCAAACTCAGGTGAAGATTCCCATGAACTTCAGCTAGGGATAACTGAGTGACAATAGCGCTTGAAAAGCCTAAACTAGCCATCATTTCTGAGAATGATTTCCCTTGAGACAAGCCCGTGCGCATCTGGGTCACACACTGCTTGTCTAACAGAGAACTCCTATCTAAAAAGGAGATTGTCTCCACCAGATGAAAACCGCTGGAAAAGAGATTGTTAAACAAGGTAATGATATTTTTTTGCTTAGCTGTAGCTAATTTTTTCCGTTTCAGCCTGGAGACTTGTGATATGTCCATCTTTAAGAAGCTGGTCAATCTGTTTATTCCAGCTAGTTGGCTGGTGTTCTTGATAGTCTTTGTTTGCAAAGTCAACGATTCCTCCTCCCCCGACTAATCTCTGGTAGCAGACTCCTTGCAGAACGACTGCTAATTCCTCTTCACTCACACCCAACTCTAGCAGGCGCTCATAAACACCTCGGATACTCTTGGCATGAATGGTTGAAAAGACTGTCGCACCTGTCAAACTAGCTCTGACCACTGCACGCGCCGTTTCGCTGTCACGAATTTCTCCGATAATCAAGAGATCTGGTCGATGACGCAAAGAAAGTTTGATTAGATTTTCATATGTTAGTCCGATTGCTTCATTCAACTGCAACTGGAGCATGTCCTCCTGCTTGATTTCGACAGGATCCTCGATAGACATGACTTGCTGTCCTTTAAAGAGGGACTTGGCTAATTCATGCATTAAGGTTGTCTTGCCACTTCCGACTGGACCAGCAAAAAGATAGAGACCACGTTGCCTGTACTGCTTGCCCAGTTCTCCAATATCCTGAAACCAAAAATGTAAATCCTGCTCCTCATCATGCAACAAGCGAATCACTAAACTCTCATGCCCTCGATAATCACCTACAGTAGATAAACGTAAGGACGCCATCTTCTGGTCATATTCATAATCACAGGAACCAAGTTGACTACGTCGCTTTTCTCCCACATTCATACCCGCCACAAACTTAAAGTGACTGATGACGGCGGCAAACTTTTCAAAATCATAACAACCGATTTTACAGCGCTCATCTCCGACCCTCATATGAAGCTCATAGGCGTCTAACTTAGGGACAAAATAAATGTCTTGTGCCCCTTTTTTCCGAGCCGAACGAATGATTTCTTGTGCAATTTCTTGAACCATACTTACCTCCTCACCTATACTATTCGCAAAGATTTGGAAAAATAAAAAAGCAACTCCAAAAAGTTACTTTTTCTCTATCTTAATTTCATACGGCAAGAACGGTGCCTTTCCTGACCTGTTTGTTTTTCATAGCCTGGGCGTAGCTTTTCGTCTGGAATAACCTGCTCATCCTGCAAAAGAGCCAAAGAATGGTATTGTTGTAAATACTCATCACATTCATCACACCAGCGTTGGTCTTCTGGATCCCAAAAAATGGTCATCAAGTCACTTCTACTTTTATAAAGAGGGGATTCTTGTTCCAATCTAAACCAGCAAGTCTTGTAGTATTTGAGAGCATCATAATACTGGTCAAATTTTCTACTTGCTACAATATCTTCTTCCCAACCTTCTATAAACCACCAAGGTTCAAAATCTCCGTACATTTCTATAACACGATACATATTCATTCATTCCTTTGTACCGTATATTATAACCAATTCAGACAAACAAGGAAAGAAATATGCTCATTTCTTAATTTCCAGATAAAAAATCCAGCCATCTGATGGAAGACTGAATTTGATCTGCTGCCTTACGGACTAATAGCCACATAATAAAAAAGCAGAAGCTAGCCTCTAACTTCTGCTTTCTATCTTATGCTTGATATCGTTTCACACCATCTAGGTAGGTTGCTACCAATTCCAAATCTTTGTCTAAAACAATAAAATCTGCATCATAACCTTCACGAATTTGTCCACAGACATCGTCAATATTAACAGATTTAGCTGGGTTGAGGCTGGCCATCATGACTGCTTCATGTGGATTTGCAATACCCCACTCGACTACATTTCTCATACCATCTTTAAGTTTGAGGATAGAACCTGCCAAATTACCAGTAGATTTGAGACGTGCAGTTCCATTTGCTACTACAACAGGGAATTCTCCCAACATATAGTCACCGTCTTCAAGCCCACCAGCTGTCATACAGTCCGTAATAAGAGCGATGTTTTCTGTCCCCTTCTGCTTAAGTAAAATCTCACAAGCTTTTGGATCTACGTGATAACCATCACAAATCAATTCTGCGTAAGTATGTGGGAGCTCATACATAGCTCCTACCATACCAAGTTCGCGGTGTGTTAAACCACGCATCCCATTATAGGCATGTACCCATACACTAGCTCCAGCATCAACTGCCTTCTTAGCTTGTTCAAATGTCGCATCTGAGTGTCCAAGTGCAACTGTCACACCTTCACCTGTAATAGTACGTACAAAATCTTCCACCCCATCACGTTCTGGTGCAATAGCGATTTTATTTAGCATCCCTTTTGCAGCATCTTGCCAAGAATGAAACTCCTCAACACCCGGGTCTCTCATATAAGTTGGATTTTGTGCCCCCTTAAAAGTTTCTGTGAAGTATGGACCTTCATAATAAATCCCACGAATCTTAGCACCTGTTGCTTCTTTATAATGGTTTCCAAGATTTTCAGTGACTGCAAGCAATTGCTCATAAGTGGCTGTTAAAGTTGTGGGCAAGAAACTGGTAACACCGGTACTAAGAAGTCCTTCACTCATAGTATGCAATGTCCCTTCAATGTTATTGTCCATCACATCTACACCTGCATATCCATGAATATGAGTATCCACAAGACCTGGTGCAATGCTATAACCAGTATAGTCAAGAACCTCTGCTCCTTCAGGAATTTGATCCACATGTTTCCCAAATTTGCCATCAACAAGTTCTAAGTACCCACCGCGACGAATGCCAAATGGATAGAAAAACTGATCTGCTTTAACGTAATTAGGCATAATAATGACCTCCTTAAAAGATTACTTTTGATATTTATTATGTCAATTACATTATAAACTTTTCTGATTCATTTGTAAATGGTATAGACCTATTTTCTAGAGATATTTTAAAAGAGCTGGATTTCTCCAACTCTTTTATCTCATTTTGATTTCACAGGTTGTTCTTGAGCAGCCTTAACAGCAACTGCTATCGTTTCTGCGTATAGCTTAGCACCTTCTTCTAGCTTGCTATTGTCATTCCCGAAGTGAACTTGGTCTGTTCCAGCCCAGATTTCAGGATGTTCCTTAGAAACCTTATTCCAGTCAGCAATACTTACATAAGGAGTCTTTTCAGCTAATTCACGTGCATAGTTTGCATACTGCTCCACCGATGCGTATGTATCCTTGCTCTTATCTCCCTCGTAAGGTGTAACTAAAATCAAATGATGACCTTTTGGCAAATTATTAACAAGACTGTCCAAATCATTCTTGTAACCCTCAGGATTATTAACACCCGTTGCAATGACAACTGTTTTTAAAAGTGCCTTGTTCTGGCTGTTATTGAGCATAATGTCATTGGCTTGCTTGGTAGTACGACTAACCTGAGCATTAATATTTGCATCAGGAAGTGCTTCTTTCAAGGCTGTATTTGCACGCAAAGCAACTGAATCACCAATTAAACTCGTTCCTTCTACAATGCCCAAACGACTTACTTCTGCCTGCTCAGCAAGCATTTTAGTTTGCCCAATATTGGTTTGTGCTTGTTTGAAACCATTGACCATCAAATCCGTTTCAAAGTCACCTACCTGAGGAGCTAGGGCTATGATAACTACTGTGAGCAAGCTAAGAATTCCAAAAGTAGATGTGCTAATTACTTGTATATGAGGTAAGCTAGCAATTTTCCGTATTATAGGACTTGTCTTTCCAGCGATCAAAGGTTCCATAACATAAAAAGATAGGCTAGCAAAAAAATATGAAAAGATAATTGTCAGAATAACAGCCGGTAAATTGCCCAGTAACTGAGAAAAAACAATATAAAATGGCCAATGGAAAAGATAAACTGCATAGCTAGTATCTGCTAGAAAACTGATTACCTTTGGCTCTTCTATATTGGGAGTTTTTTCATGCAAGACACGCGCAGCAACAATCATAGCCATGGCTGCTAAACTGGCCATCAAGAATCCAAATAGATAAGCAAAGAGATAGGTAAACTTAACAAAGAAAGTCAACAGTAATAATACTAAGAGACCTGCTCCAAATACTAACAGATTCTGGCGTAGATTCCACATTCGATCAAATTGTCTGACTAAATCGCTCGTCTGACGAACGCCCACAACTGTTGCAAGTATACTTCCTAAAAAGAAAGGGTAGACATGGGTTAGACTTGAAAAGTAGACAGTGGAATAGGAACTGGCCATTAAACTACCAATAAACATGGAGAAGAAACTAATCAAGAAGGTAGCAGCAGACAAGAGAAAAACCATCCCCCTCAACTGACCATTTGATTTAGACTGTTTGGATAAGAACCAAACTGCCAATCCCCAAAGGATATAGTAGTGAACCTCAACAGCTAAGCTCCAATTATGAACAAACAAATGAGGAATGAACTGAGATTCATAACTCCCACCTGTTAGGAGTTCATAGAAGTTGGTCATAAAACCTAAGACACCTGCAATCTGACCCCCAATTCCAGCCACATAATCTTGCCGAACTAGAAAGGTAAAGGGCATGGTCACCAATACCATGAGAACCACGGGTGGTACGATACGGTAAAATCTTCTCTTAAAAAAGCCTAGTAAATCAATCTGACGTTTCTTGCCAAACTCTTCTAAAAGGAGGGAGGTGATCAAAAATCCTGAGAAAGTGAAAAAGACATCTACCCCAAAAAATCCTCCAGGAAAGATGGTCTGAAAGAAATGATACAAGAGTACCAATAGTAAACCTGTAATCCTAATCAAGGAAAACCATTTAATACGCATACGAGTTTATTCTCCATTCGATTAGATTGTAAAAACATCTAATTCTCATTCCATAATACACCTTATTTTATCAAAAAAAGAAGAAAAATCCTAAGAGAAAACTTAGGATTTTAGCATTCTACATTACAATTATTAGAAATTGCGCCCTGACTTATTGTAACCATATTTTTCCACAAAATACTCACGGAATTCCAAGAGATTGTCATCTATGATGGCTTGTCTCACTTGCTTCATCAGGTTAAGCAAGAAGTAAAGATTGTGGTAGCTAGTCAAGCGGATACCGAAAGTTTCATCGGCCTTGAGCAGGTGACGAAGGTAAGCGCGTGTATAGTTCTTACATGTGTAGCAATCACACTCAGGATCCAGTGGCGTAAAGTCCTCAGCAAACTGAGCATTTTTCACAACCAAACGTCCCTGACTGGTCATACAAGTTCCGTTACGGGCGATACGAGTCGGCAAGACACAGTCAAACATATCCACCCCACGAATAACCCCATCAATTAAGCTATCTGGTGCCCCCACTCCCATCAGGTAGCGAGGTTTATTTTCAGGAAGGAGTTGAGTAGTGAAGTCTAAAACTGCGTTCATCTCTTCATGAGTCTCTCCCACTGCCAAGCCACCGATAGAGTAGCCTGGGAAATCCATGCTGACAAGGTCATGAGCCGATTGGCGGCGAAGATCTTCAAATCCTGCCCCCTGCACAATCCCAAATAACCCTTGGTCATGCGGACGACGGTGAGCCTTCAAACCACGCTCAGCCCAACGACTGGTACGCTCGATTGATTTCTTAACGTAGTCGTAAGGTTGATAAAACTGAGGACATTCGTCAAAGGACATCATGATGTCTGAGCCCAGATTATTCTGAATAGAGATGGCTTTTTCTGGTGATAGGAACATCTTAGAACCATTGAGATGATTTTTAAAGGTTACTCCTTCTTCTGTGATATTACAGCTATCAGCTAGGGAATAAACCTGGAAACCACCACTATCCGTTAGGATTGGTTGGTCCCAATTCATGAACTTGTGGAGACCACCAGCGCGTGCAATGAGTTCATCCCCAGGGCGAAGCCAGAGATGATAGGTGTTTGATAGGATAATTCCCGAACCCATCTCCTTCAATTCTTCAGGCGACTGAGTTTTGACAGTGGCTTGTGTCCCAACTGGCATAAACATAGGTGTTGGGAAGGTACCGTGGGGAGTGATGATTTCTCCCAGACGAGCTCCTGTGTGTTTTTCTTTCTTAATCAAACGATACTTGATTGGTGAATCTGACATTTTTTACCTCCGAAGCTGGGAAAGACAGTCCCAGTTCATACTTTGTGCCCACAAGGGCATACTGTATGATTTTATCAAAAAAAGCTGGAACTGTCACGAACTATGGTATAATGAGAGAATGAAATACCCAAAAATTGATTTAAAAACCATTCGTCTGCAGGCCAGACAATTTCAGTCTGAAAATCCCCGCCTCTTTCTCGTCTATCTCTTACCTAGTATACTGGTCATCTTGTCTGGCTTCCTCAATCCCTTAGAGCGTATTAACGAGTCTATTTTAGAGCAATCCTTGTTAAGCGTGCTTGGTCATGTATTCCAAGCCTACCTTTTTCCACTATTAGTCTCCTTTATCGGGACGATTCTCCTGACCAGTTCAGTTTATACAACGCTGAAACTCATCAAGAATCCCGATACAGAACCATCCATCAAAAATAGTCTGACTCTATTTAACGAAGAGCACTTTTCACAAACCTTTTTGACTCTTCTTCTCAAACGCTTCTATCTCTTCTTATGGAGCATTCCTAGTTTACTCGGGATTTACTTCCTCTTTTACAGTAGCTTTCTAGCAAAGAAATTCGTTGCCCTTCACCCTGAGTTTCCCAATCTGGATCTCACGTCAATTGAAACTGAGCGTTTCCTCTTGACCTTTGGTCTCTACTTTCTAGCAAGTATCCTCTTGATGATTGTGGGAAATAGTCTCTATATTCCACAATACTATGCCTATTCGCAGGTAGAATTTCTCCTCTGTGACACCCTAGACTTAGGACAAGCCAAACCAGAACAAATCCTTAAGACCAGCCGTTTCCTGATGAAAGGCTATAAGTTTCAGCGCTTTGTCCTAGACTTACAACTCCTTCCTTGGTATTTCCTCAATTGGATTACCTTTGGAATTGCTAGTTTCTCACTCCTACCCTACATTCAAATCAATAAAATAATTTTTTACCGAGCAGTACTGGCTCGAAAACGTCCAAAAGCTTGAAGGATTTTCCCCTCAAGCTTTTTTCTATCAATGAGTTTCTCCGCCTACCAATTTGAGATCCTGATCTCCATGTTCTATAATGGCGCCAATTGCTGCTTCTATCCCTCGCCTAATATCCACTAAACTCATAGCTGGGGTAGTCGGTCGATTCACCACCTGTTCCATCATATAAGGAATATGCATAAAACCTGCCTTAACATGTGGAAATTTCTTTTCTACCAAATAGAGGGCCTGATACATCAAATGATTGCAGACAAAAGTCCCTGCTGTATTGGAAACAGAGGCTGGCAAGCCCTCTTTTTTTATAGCCTGAACCATCGCTTTAATCGGCAAACTACTAAAGTAGGCCGAAGCACCATCTGGACGAATAGGAAGGTCAATCGGTTGATTACCCTCATTATCAGGAATGCGTGCATCGTCTTGATTTATAGCCACTCGTTCAGGCGTCAAGCTAGATTTTCCACCTGCTTGGCCGATACAAAGGACAAAGTCAGGTTGATAACGACTCATTTCTTCTTCCAATACTTGGGCCGATTTGTGAAAGACTGTTGGCACTTCTAACCAACGGACCTCAGCACCATGGATTTCAGCTGGTAAACCTTTAACGGCCTCCAAAGCTGGATTGACCTTTTCCCCTCCGAAGGGCTCAAAACCTGTCACTAATACTTTCATTTCTAACTCCTCAAAACAAATTCAATGAGACTTTTTTCTTAAAAACAAGTATAACATATTTCTCTTCTTCTGGAGTGAAAAGGACTAGCGAGACTAGTACCGACTTTCAAATTTATTTAAAGAATAAAATACTAATCAAGGCCAAAATAGCTGGTCCACCTTGCTTCAAAATAATTTTCTTATCTGCTGTGAGAGAGCCATAAGCCGCAGCACCAATCACAAATAAAACAAAAATAGTCACAATTTCTAAATTCTGTGAGAAATAAATCCCATACAAGAGAAAGACTCCTAGCAGAGCATTATAAATCCCTTGATTTTTAAACAATGAACTTACTGACGGACGAGCCAGTTCTTCCTTGTCCATGTTAAAGACACAACTAGTCGCATCTGATTGCGTTGCAATACTTTCCATCTCTTGCTTGACATTGATATACTGAAGAGGGGGATTCATCACTAACTGGTCCTTGGCATACTTCGTAGCCTCTACCAACATTTCTCGCTGATTTTCAGGATTGCGATGACGCTCCACCAAACCTTCCTTTTCCAAAATCTTGAAATGCCATGTCAAAGCAGCCTGATCAATCTTCAAACGCTCCTGAACTGCCATTTGATTACAGGGAGAATTCTCCAGTAAAAACAGTAAAATCTGATACCGTATCAAACTAATCCCAAACCTTTTTTCAAACAATTGCGTACTCGCTTGCTCAGACAAGCGGAGTTGATACAGTAAATCTTGAACCTCTAGCATTTCTTTCTCCTTTAAATTAATCTATCAATAGTTGACTAATCAGGTATAATATAAAGTAAAATAGATTACAAGAATGTTGCTTGAGCCATTACTAGATGCTAACTTTCCATTTTCCATTCAAATTGATACTCAATGAAAATCAAAGAGCAAACTAGGAAGCTAACCACAGGTTGCTCAAAGCACAGCTTTGAGGTTGCAGATAAAACTGACGTGGTTTGAAGAGATTTTCAAAGAGTATGACAAAGAAAAAACGAACGAGACTCTCTTCCTATCACGAAAGCGACATCTCATTCCTCAAAATGATATTACTAAGTCTGGTTTATCCGTTCATTGAAACGTGAACGTGGTCATAGTGATTTTCTGTCACGCTACCACGGTCTGGCATTGGGTTCCAAGTATTAGCTGGTCCATATTTACTATCGAATGTGGCATAGAAACGTTGTTTCCAGATGATGTAACTAATTCCACGGCTGGCCATGTTTTGAATAGCGTATTCCGCAACCTTATCCCCTAGTTCTGAGCTTTCTGGTACCATAAAGTCGATAGCCAAACCTTTTCCGTGATCTCCACTGTCTCCTGGACGGTAACCACTAAAGGATGTGATGCCAAACAAGTTAGCAATTTCTTCTTTAAAGGCAGCTGTTTGTGGTTGAAGGCCAGCATTTTCAGCTTTCGCGACTGCAAGTCCAGCATAATCGGGCGCAGCTGGAGCTGCGTATGTTGTTGAAACTGTTTTCGCCTCTTCTGGTTGATAAGTAGAAACTGCTGCTGTAGCTTCACTTGATAATGCTACTCCTTTTGCTTCTGAACTTGTTGCAGTTGTTTCGATTACTGTTTCTTCTGCTGGAGTTGTAGTTGCTTCTACTGCTGATTCAGCTTGAATGCTTGCTTGTGTTTCCTGCTTCTCAGCTGGTGTCGTCGCCTGAGGAGCTACTTCTTCAACTGGACTAGTTGTTTCGGCTGTTTGCTCCTCTGGGACAGAAGTTCCTGTAGATGGTGTCACTTCTTCTGAAGCGGTCACTGTCTCTGTAACTTCTGAACTTGCTACTACTTCTTTTGTACTTGTAGTTTCTACCGCTTTTGGAGCTTCTGCAATCGGTTGAGAAAGATCTGCAACTTGAACAGTTTGATCATCAACGGTCACTTGATTGGTTGTCAAATCTGCTGTCGCAGTTGTCACTTCTTCACTAGAATCTGCTTGAGATGTTTGGATTTCAACTTCCGTTACTTCTTCTGCTTCATTGACAGTCGTTGTCAAAACAGTTTCTGGGAAAATCAGATCCATATTAGTGATTTTATTCAAATTCGCAAGAACTGTGACATCTACACCCAAGGCTTCTGCAATTGTGCTCAAGGTATCACCATACTGAACGGTATAGCTTGTTTTGTTATCCGTTTTAGTCAAATCATTTTGGATTTGCTCAACACTACGTGCAGTCCAAAGAATTTCTTCTGCTTGGGTTGCCAATACTGGGGCAAATGACAAGGCTACTGTTGAGGCTAATAATATTCTTTTCTTCATTCTTTCAAATTCCTTTCAAATGAGTACCTGTCTATCATAACACAAAAAATGCAGAAAAAAAGCCCTCTCGGGCCTATTTAACAGAACTGTCCATTCCTTGTAACAAACTCGGTTACTTGAAATAGTTTGTTAGGTCTCTGTCACAAAACTGACACAATCTTTTTATCGCTCAACCTCAAAAATATGGGAAATATCTACTAACGCTTGAATCCTGTGATTACCTTCATAAATCGACTCTAAAAAGTTGATACTTTGAATCCCACTATTCTGGGCAAATTCCACATCCAGAGTCCGATCCCCTATATAATAGGTCTTCTCAGAATCCAACTGATACTTGCCTAACAGATAAGTAGCCGCTTCTGAACTAGGTTTACGCGCAAAGCCACTCTGACTGGTTAAAATCTCTGTAAAATAAGATTCCAACCCCAAGTCTCTGAGAATGGTAAGAGCATTGTCTCCCTTATGAGTGTAGACAAACTGCTGAATCCCTGTCTCGTCTGCCCAATCCAACACCTCACGCGCACCTGGCATCAAAACCACCTGAGCGTTCTTCTCAGCCAAATTCTGGGCACGCACCTGATTTAGCACTTCCACATCCAGTTTTCTCTTTTCCGCAACTTTCTCCAGCAAATCCTGCACAGAAAACTTGAGAATAAACTCTCTCACCTTCTCCTTATCATAAGGAATAGAAAACTGACCAAAAGTCTCCTCAATCCCTAATAAAATCGCTTCGTAAGAGTCCAATAAAGTCCCGTCTAAATCCCAAATAAAAGCTATTTTTTGCATTTCCTATCCTTTCAAGCTCATATAACGCTGGTAACGATAACGTAGAAATAACCAACGAAAACCATTATCCAAAAGGGTTCCGGCCCAAATACCGGGCAAGCCCCAACCAAGCACAATCCCCATCAAATATCCTGTTCCAATGCGGATACACCACATTCCTATACTTGTCGCATAAAAGGGAAGACGAGCATTGCCCAAACCCTGCCAGACTGCTGTATAGATGACTGTTCCTATCGTCATAGGAGTACCAAGTAGTGAAAAAAATGTCACTAGCACACTAGCCTCCACCGCTAGAGAATCATTCGTATAGAGATGAGTCAGTGGTATGCCCAAGGCATAGACACTAAGCGTCAAGGGTAACATGAGAAGCAGAGAAAGCCAAAAGGTTCGCTTGCTCAAACTAGCTACTCTTTCCCAATTATCCTCTCCGACCGCTCGAGCCACCAGCATGACCGTTGCCGTAGCCACGCCAAAGGCAGGCATATAGTTAAACTGGGTCAATACTTCTCCGACTGCATTCCCAGCCACTGCCTCCGTTCCAAAAGAAACGACCAAGGCAATGATCACGACATCTCCAGCCCGCATCATAAGCCGCTCTCCAGCTGCTGGTAACGCTAAGGTCAATAGTTCCTTATCTAAACCAAAAGTCGGTTTCTCAAAAGGCAACTTTAATTGCGACCATAAAATCACAAGACCTACCAAACGAGACAGAATTGTCCCCCAAGCAACACCAGCTATCCCCATATCCAGAACAAAAATAGCTAGACTTGAAAACAGAATATTCAAGGCATTGGATAAAAAACTAACATAGAGAGGCAAACGTGGATTATGCGTTGCACGAATCAAGGCTCCCAGACTAGTCATTAAACCTAAGAGAACAATCGATCCTCCTACCAAAGATAGATACAGTCCACCACTCTCAGCTACATCTCTCTCCGTCCCCAAAAGTCCTATTATCTCTTTCCCAGCGAAGATGGACAAAAATCCTAAAAGGAAACTTAATAGTAGGGTAATCTTCAACGCCTCAGTCACATGATAGGCTAGCATAGATTGATCCTTCTGCCCCAAACTTTTTGAGATAACACTGGAAATAGCAGCTCCCAGAGCGATGAAAATCGCCTGGTAAATCGTGATAATATTACTTGCTACTGATACACCTGAAATGGCTATCAATCCTAAATGAGCAACCAAATAACTGTCCACCATCCCAATGAGCATCTGCAAAAAGTTTTCGCCCATAGCTGGCAAGGCAATATTAAGAATGTCCTTATTTTTCTTAAACAATCCTTCCTCCTGATGAAAAGAAACTCAGTTGGTTTCCCAACCGAGTTTACTCCCTCTGTCTTAAAGTCCTAGATAAGCCTCAACCGCTACTTGCATGTCTGTTGCTGCAACAGTTGTCTTATGACGAACAGGAGCTGTTTCAAGGCCATCAACTGCTGGTGGCACAGCCACTCCTGAAATTTCATGTAATTGAGCCAAGGCTTCAAAGTCGCCAAGCCCTGATTTTCCAGTTACAGCTTCTACTGCAACCACTGGGAACTTGTATGGACTCGCTGTTGAAGCAATCACTGTCTTAGTCGCATCGCCAGTAGCATCTTGATATTTCTTGTAAACTACCGAGGCGACCGCCGTATGTGGATCCTCGATATAAGAATCCGACTCATAAACACGCTTGATTTCTACCGCTGTTTCTTCCTCAGTCGCATATTCAGCTGCAAAGAGGTCCAAAATCTCTGCATCAAAGTCTGTCAACTCATATTGACCTTGCGTGTTCAAGGCATTCATAAGTTCAGCTGTCTTAACCGCATTATTACCCAAAAGGTGGAAAATGAGACGCTCCAAGTTTGAAGATACCAAGATATCCATAGATGGGCTAGTTGTTACCTTAAACTCACGTTTCTTATCATAAACATGTGTCTTGAAGAAGTCTGTCAAAACATTGTTGTCATTTGAAGCACAGATTAATTTGCCAACTGGTAGACCAATTTGCTTAGCATAAAAGGCAGCCAAGATATTTCCAAAGTTTCCTGTTGGTACTGTGAAGTTGACCTTATCACCAGCCACAATATCACCAGTCTTAACCAACTGAGCATAGGCATAAACATAATAAACAATCTGTGGCACCAAACGACCGATATTCATAGAGTTGGCAGATGAAAATTGCAGTTTATTGGTAGCCAACTTTTCACGAAGGGCTACATCATTAAACATATGCTTCACATTTGTTTGAGCATCATCAAAGTTACCATCAATAGCGATAACATGAGTATTATCACCAGTCTGAGTAGTCATTTGCAACTCTTGAACCTTGCTGACACCATCCTTTGGATAAAAGACGATAATCTCAGTTCCAGGCACATCCGCAAACCCTGCCATAGCAGCTTTCCCCGTGTCACCAGATGTCGCTGTCAAGATAACAATCTTATTTTCCAAACCATGTTTCTTAGCAGCAGTCGTCATAAAGTATGGCAAGATAGACAAGGCCATATCCTTAAAGGCAATCGTTGAACCATGGAAAAGCTCTAAGTTATATTGTCCGTCTAATTTCACTAATGGCGCGATAGCTGGAGTATCAAATTTGCTATCGTAGGCATTGTTGATACAGTAGTCCAACTCCTCAGCTGTAAAGTCATCTAAAAATGCTGACAAAACTAGCTTAGCAACTTCCTGGTAAGAAGCATCTTTCAATTTGTCAAAGTCCAAATCTATCTTTGGATAAGTAAGCGGTGTAAACAAACCGCCGTCCGTCGCCAAACCTTGCAAAATAGCTTGGCTAGCAGTTACTGTATTATTGGCATCACGCGTTGATTGATAAACTAATGTCATTACTCTCTATCCTTTATTTATAGTCTCTTCCATTATATCATGATTTTTCAGAAAATTCTCCCTTTATAAGAGAAATTATAGGCCCAATTCTTCTTTCAAAGGCTGTAAATAGGTGATTTCTTGCTTATTTCTCATCTCCAGTCCTTCCTCAGCTAGCAGGAGTAAGTCTTTGGAAAATGCAATAATCGCAGTTTCTTCCTCATCTGTAAGCTTTTTCTTAGAAAATTGTCGTCTTAAAAACTTGTAATCACGACCAAATTCCTTAAAGAAAGGTGCTGTTTCTAAATAAGCTTCTAACTTATCTAAATTAACCAACAATCCTAAGTGAAAAGCTGCTGAAGCGAAGGTTCTATCTAGAGGCTGAGTACATACACTACGAAACTCAACTGTTCCGCGAGTCGTTAAGTCTTGGTACTGATAACTACGATGAGTTTCAAAATCCTTCTCTTGAGCGTAAATAAGAATCTCATCCCCATTAAGAGCATATGCTTGGATTTCAGATGTAGCCAAATAGTCCCTAGCCTGAATCGGATAAAAATAATAGGTTTGTCCATCACGTTCTGCAGTAAAAATTGCAGAATGATCTAGATAATCAAAAAAATCATCCTCATCTTTAAAGAGTCTAGCATTGACCCCGACATTTTCTGGATAGATACCATGCATCGATTCTTCCCAGAAAATATCCCTTGCAATTTTCGTATCCCAATCCTCACCTGAAAACTCAGAATTGGCAAATAAATACGCCTTAGCCGCTTCAATTTGGGTAAAAGCATTAATCACCCGTAAGTAGTTAGACTTTGAAACATCCAGCTGGACCTGACTCCCACAGATAAAAGCACCATATTCAGGGAAATGATGTAAATCTGATTCAGTCACATTTCTACTCAAATTTAAATAATCCATCAACATCTGATAGCGTGGATAAGCCACTGGACAATTCTCATTTTTATCCCAGTTGGGATGAATACCACAGCCAACAATAGCATGATTTGATTCAGCTAACTTCTTCTGGATTGCTTCCATATAAATACTAAAACGTTCTTCAACCTCTTGTATCGTTTCAGCCTTACCAAATGCAAACTCAATCGTAGTATAGGAAACTTCAAATAAAATAGTATCCTGACTTACTGGCTCCACTAACTGAATAGGAGTCCCAAAATCATCTACCTTTTCGACAGTAAAATCCATAGCAGAAACTAAATATCGGAATAAGTATTTGATAACTTCAACATCTGTAGCATCCCCTTCCAAATTTACAACAGGATATTCCAGCTCAATCCCGACAAACAATTCAGGATTTTCTTTAATATTTTTCAAATACCTATGTTTTAATAAATCGATAGAACGAGACATACTCCCCTACACTTTCATAATCTAAATAAAATTTGAATAAGTATTATTATACCAAAAATAATATAAAAAAGGAACGAAGATTTACAACGTTCCTTAACTCTATACTATACCGGCGGCCAACAAACTAGCGTTAAAATAAGTTAAAATAAATAAGTTGAAAGCGATTAAATCAAGATATTATCACACGCTAGTTAGTATTGAAATTAAGGAAATTGACCAGTGGTTGACCAAATAAATTTTTAGTTTTCACTGCAATTTCAAAGTTTAAAAATTTAATAATCACAATTTTTTATATAGAGTTCGATACCGTGTTCGGCACAATTGGTATAGTCCAATATTTATTCTCAAAACTAGTTTAAATAGCGCAGTCTTTTCAACTAGTTTTGTGAATCCAAAAAATCTTCCTATTTATAATAAGAAGATTTTTTTAATTATTCTATAATTGTATAATCTCCACTATCTAACAAGTCTATTACTTTTTGAACAAATTGTGTTGAGAGTAAATCTACTATATCAGCTCCATGAGTTTGAAAGTTCTCATCTATTTCTTTTATTTCTAATTGAGTATTTTTTTCTACCCTTTCTTCTGTAATTGGGGTATGAAAACTATATTCACCGATTTCATAATACAAGAAATATAAATATTTTTTCTCACCTAAACTATAATCAAAAAATTCAACTTCCTTATTTCTATCGTAGTCATAGTAACTATTTTCCCAAACAATATCATTTCTTTTTTCATTATATAGTTTTTCATAATTTTTTTGATAACTATAGACTCGTTGGCTTTTCTCACCTACATACTGTTTATGAATTAATTTTGGGCTGAAGTTTAATAATAAATCTTCTTTCATACTATAGTATTTTTCTTTCTGTTCTTTTGCATTTTCAATATTATTTTCTTTGTATTTGTAGAATCCAGCTTGCTTATAATCTTCCATCTTATCTCGATAGTTTTTTGCTCTTTTATTAACAGAATATATACACTCCGCAATAATTTTATTTGTTATTTCTTTCTTCTTAATTAAATCACTATATTTTTTAGGAGTTCTCATTTTTTAACCCTCACATTATATCTTTCTTCTAATATATTTTAATAAAAATCTTCCTATATAAATAAGAAGATTTTTTATTATTCTAATTCTTTCTGCGTACTGTTACAAGTCCAAATGTGCCAAGAATTGCACCAAATACCAACATCACAACACTTGAAGTTTCTCCAGTATTTGGTAAAGTTTTTGATTTTTCTACTCGTGAGTAACTCATTTTTTCGTTTTCTACTGGTTTAACAGCAGGCGCTGAATATGTTTCACGTTTTTCTTTAACAACAACTTTTCCTTGAGCATCCAAAATCACTTCTTTACCAGTCGCAAGAGCTTTTTGCAATTCAGCAATATTGACTTCTGGAAGTGCTTCAGCAGTTGGAGCTACTTTAGGGACAGCAATAACTGTTCCGTCAGGCAATTTGGCAACAACGTGTTCTTGAGCTTTCTCTGCAAGGTCAACGAGTGCGTCATATTCTGTTTGCAAGTCTACCAACTTAGCGTGTTCTGTACGGTATGCAGACAGCAATGTTTCAAGAGTAGACTGTGCAGTAGTGAGTTCAGCTTTTACTTGAGCCAACTTAGCTTCAGCTTTGGCTTGTTCATCTTTTGCTGTAGCGAGTTTAGCAGGTGCGTCCAAATACGCTTGCAATTGTTCAGCCAATTTCTTAGCTTCTTTAACAAGAGTATCTTTTTCTGCAATCAATTTGTCACTTTGTGCTTTCAAACTGTTGACTTTAGCTTCTTGAGCACGTAGTTTGGCTGTAGCGTCTGCAAGAGATTGTGACGCAGATTTTTGAACAACTTTAACTGCTTCAAGTTCTGCTTGAGCTTTTTCAAGAGCAGATTTCTTGTCTGCTAGACTTGCTGAGAAGTTAGCGACTGCTTCACTTGCTTTTTCTTCACGTTTCTTAGCGTTTGCTAAAGCAATTTCTGCCAAACGTAGGTTGTTTTCAGCAACTTGGGCTTGAAGTGGTTTTGCCATTGCGTCCGCAAGAACTTTTTCAGCTTCAGTCTTCAAGCTAAGTGCGCTTGCGTAATCAGTTGAAGCTTTTGTTAAAGCACGTTTAGCATTTTCTGATGCAGTTTCAGCTTGAGTAAGGTTTGATTTAGCTGTTTCAACAGCTTTTTCAAGGGTTGCTGTGTCAGTTTCTTTGGTGATTACTTGGTCGTTATCGAAATCAGCATATGTTGTAACCATCCAATATTCACCATTGATTTTAGTCAATGTTAGTGCAACTGAGCCATCTGCTTGATTAGCTAGGTTAGTACGAAGGTGCTCCCAGTTTGATGGTTCATCTTCGTATGATGATAATTCAAATGCTCGAATGACTGCTTGTTTAAGACCATACATTGTTTGTTCTTGACTACCGTCTCCAATTGGTGTAAGATTTTCTAATCCACCAGGGATGTGACCAGATGTACGTGGGTCAAGTGCACGAGCTTCATATTTTTTAGCAACAGATTTCGAGTAATCTAAAGTTTTTTGTGAAACATAAGCTTTTTTGCTTGCATTGTAACCAAAATTATGGTTTAATTGAGTTAACATTTTAGCATAGAATTCACTGATTTCAACCAATTGGTCATCAGTCAAGTTGTTCAAATCAACTGGGCGGTTTTTATCTTTTTCATCGATAGTGATAGTTGAAGCGCCAGACATTTTAACTGCCATACCACGCATTACGCGTCGAGTTGTTTCGTTATCATTTGCTCGCCACAATTCGTAAGCGTCTTTGTAGGTGATATCATTTGATTTTGCACCAATTTTATCACGAAGACTATCAGAGATATGGAAGGTTGGATTACCAATTTGAACGATATCTTTTGAAGCACCAGTATTTGCCAATTTGTCTTGAGCAGATTTCAATTCAGCTTGAGCTGATTGTAATTTGTTTTCGACATTTGTAGCATGTTCAGTAGCTGAAGCTAATTTATCTTTAGCCAATTTGACAGCGTCATTTTTGGTATTAACATCTGTTTCAGCTGATTTAATCGCTTGAGCGCGGTTCGCATCTGCTTTAGATGCGTTTTTTGTTGCGGTTTTTGCGTCTTCGACTGCTTTAGTTGCGTCTTTGACATCTGTTTGAGCTTGTGTCAAATCTTTTTGAGCAGAAGCAAGTCCAGTTCCGTCAAGAGCAGATTGTGCGCTTGAAACGGCTTGTTCAGCTGTTTTAACGTCTTTGTTAGCTTGGTCAACAGTTGCTTGAGCAGTCGCAACTTTAGCTTGTTCATCTGAAAGAGTTTTTGTTTCAGCTTTGATTTGCTCATTTACAGATTCAGTTGCTTTTTGGTTAGCAGTTTGAGCTTCAACGTTTTTAGCTTGAGCGTCTTTTACTTCAGCAACTTTTTCAGGTGTTGCTTGAGAAGCAACAGCTTCAGCGTCTTTAACAGCTTGTTTAGCAGTAGCTACTTCTTTTTCAGTTGAAGCAACGGTAGCTTTTTTAGTTTCAACATCAGCTTTAGCTGTATCAACTTTAGCTTCAGCGTCTTTAATAACAGCTTTTTGAGCATCAAGAGCAGGTTTCACTGTAGATGGTGCAGGAACTTCACTCTTTTCAAGTGGTTTTACTTGCGATTTAGCAACAAGAGCAGGTTCATTGACAGCAGTTGTGCTAACTGGTGTTGAAGTAGTTGCTTCTTGAGCAAATGCAGTTCCACCAACAGATGCAAGAGCGATTGCTGTTGAAGTTGTTAGAGTTTTAATAGTTTTGTTTGACATAAAATCTCCAAAAATCCCCATTAACAACTATATATAGTTGTTTTTTTATTTTATTATAGCACATCCAACCAACCTTGTAAAGTCATAATCAATCTTTTAAGAACTAAAATATGTAAAAAAAATACTGTAATATTTAGTTTGAGAGGTATTGTATGAAACAATCATTAAGAAAGTATGTAGGAAAACGAATCCGCCTTTTAAGGTTGAAAAAAGGATTTACACAAGAACAAATTGAAGAACGAGCTGACCTTGGAACAAATTATGTTTACAAACTTGAACATCTCGAAACAAATATAACAATTAATACCCTTGAAAAAGTTATGAATGCTCTTGAATGTGATATTTCATCTTTCTTTGATATTACAAAAAAAGATGAAAATCCTGAAATTGTTGAATTAATTACGAATATAAAAAATTTACCTGATAATAAACAAAAAGAAATACTCTCCGCATTCCATATCATACTTAATAATTTAAAATGATAATTTAATGATTTTATTTACTTCTAATTAAACTATAGCTTAGTTTAAAAAAACGCATAACTCTAGACGAACATGCTAGAGCTATGCGTTTTTATTTTATATTCATCAAATCAACAGTCCACCTATTTAAACTATCGGTTAAAACTATTTCTCCTTCCAATTGTTCTTGATAATGAATCATAGATTTTATAAATGTATCTACTGATTTAGAAAAATCAAGTTGCGGATGAAATTTAGAATCATCGCCAGGTAATGAATCAATTGTCATTTCAGCAGTCAATGATAAAGTTTGTAAAATTAAATCAATAAATTCTTTTCCTCTATTAAATAGTGTACCGTTTGAAATCATATCTAATAGTTCAGTTTCAAAAAAATTAGTAATTTTTTTATCTAATTTTGTAGTATACAAATTACTAAAATAATTAGCATGTCTTTCAAAAAACTCTTCCTTGTAATGATTGTATAAAAGTTGCATAGCTAATAAACTATTCTCATTATCCTTATCAATCTTGAGATTTGGAAATAATAAGCTAATTCCATCACCATATTTATTTTCCCATTCTCTAATAGCTAAGTCATAAGCATGAGGGACATAGTAACTCAAAGATTTTTCAATTAACTCTGTTTTTTTCTTTAAAAGATAATTCATACCTGCAAAAAACAACATTCCGAAATAAGATTCACGTTCTATTTTATTTCCCCAAATTAAAGTATATGAATCTGTAAACCTTAAATTTTTAACAATTTCAAAAGCATAGGTTGGTGTCAAAAGATACGGATTTTTTTTATATCTTTTATTATTTACAATATTACTAACAACATTAGGGTCATTTAACAAAATATCAATATTTTGCAATTTTTTATCTTTTTTTCTATATTTCACGCGTTGACTAATCATTCTATAAATTTCTTCATCTAATTTCATGTAGTACCTCTTTTCTTTAATTGATACTACTAGTATAACATAAAACTTGGGTGGTTTCTAGTTTTTAATCCAATTTTTTTAACGCAATCCAAACCCAATATTTTAGCTATAATGGACTTATGATAGTTGATAGCTATCAAAAAAAATTAACAAAGGAGGTACCAGTGATGGTATTTTTCAAAAAAGTAAATGGTTATAGTTCTAGTCTAGCAGAAGAGGCTCTTTCAGATGAAGTTGTTAAGTTGGTAGGTAAACAAATTGAGACTCAATATGAATTCGAAAAAACTGGTGAAATTGTTAAGGGTAAAGAAAAAATGAAACGTACTGATAAAATTTTAGGTTATCAAATTTACGTTGCAACTGACAATCACAATCCTTTCAAAGTCAAGTTTTTACCTGAGAATAAACCAGTTCTGTCTAAGATTGATATCGGAGATATTGTTGAATTTGAAGACTTAGAAGCATTTGAGAATAAATTTGGACAGCTATATTTCAGGGCAAAAGATATTAAGAAGAAAGGAAAATAATGCATGGCTTTTTTAATTAATAAAAGCCAAACTCAGAAAGTGTCAGAAGCGGTTATTTCTGACACTACTGAATTTGGTAAAAATAAATACGAGTTAGAACAATTTATTCTTCGAAATTTGAATAATGCTCTCAATATTAATGATGAATCATCTTATTTAAACTCATTTGATATAAAAGTTCTGAGTAATGATACTGGATTTTTATTCATTCCAAATTTACCTGTATCGTATCCGATTGATACGAAATTGTATTTTGATTTATATGCAATTTGTTCTGGTATTCTATATCCTTTTAAAACGCTATTAACTCAAAATAATGCATACTTTATCTCATATGATACAACTAACGAAAATCAAGCACGTGCATTTTTCTTTCCTTGGATTGACGGGATACCCAAACGTTTAAAGATAGGTAATTTACAAACTTTTATTAAAGAAAAGGTATCAGAGAAACATATTCCGATAATGTCAAATACTGTATCAATTGATATGACAAAAGTAGTCCATCTTGCAATAAGCGGTTCCAGTGGTTCAGGGAAAACTCATTTTGTTCAATATCTCATCCACTGTTTAAAATCAATCACAAATCAAATCATCTGTATTGACCCTAAATTGTCAGATATCTTTTTATTAGCTAAGGAGCTAAATTTAGAAGTGTTCTCTCCAATCAAGGGTTCAAACTTGAATAGTTTTATTACCGAAGTCAACGAATTATTAGCTCGTATCACTCATAAGATATACGAACGTCAAGAAACATTACTAACAAAACCAGAAACTCAGTTTGAACGTATTTATATTGTTATTGATGAGCTGTTAGCATTGGTACAAGGTAGTTCAAAACAAGCACGTGAAGCATTTTCTCAGTTACTAGGAACAATTGCTTTACTTGGTAGGCAAACAAATATTAGTCTAATTTTATTAAGTCAACGATTTGATGCAACTGCTTTTGGAGGTAATACAGCAGTACGTGAACAAATTAACTGTATTTGTATCTTAGGTGAGATAAATGCGAATACTTGCCAATTTTTGCTACCCAACACTAATGTCGATAATATTGTAGTTCCTACTGGAATTGGTACAGGTATTATCAAGTTTACAGATAGCGAACACAGAACTCACATTATGCCCTTGTTAACCCCAACATATGATATTAGAAAGGAAAAAGGTACATGAGTAATTATTTCAATAAATATAATGTAATTAATTTTACAATTTTTATTTCATTAATATTCTTCATTTTTGAACGTTTAGCTACATTTTTCATTTTTCAAACACATTTAGAAACATTTTTTAATTTTATTGTTTTTATTTCAGTATTACGTTTAATTGCAAGTTTATCATTTTTATTATTACTATTCATAATTAATATAGATTTTGCATTTCGGAATGCTGAGTTTGATTATTTCAGGAATAGCATCAAATCATACGTCGCGACATGGCAAATGAGACGATTTTGTAGACAGATAAATGTAGAACCAAGTCTAGAAGAATCTTCTCGCTACAGTAATTCAAAACAAGAAATTATCAGAAAAGCGAATCGTTCTCTACTGACATTAACTGTCATTTACTATAAAGACAGGGCTGTTGCAAAATGGACTTTCCCAGCAAATTGTGAAAGTTATAATATTATGGAAGAATTATTGGCACAAGCAAAAAGAGAATTAAACCAGCTAGACAGTAATTACTTATTTAATGATTTTATTAGATTAGAAAATAGTAGAACATTCATCTCAACAGCATTTAGAAAAAAATAAAGGTGCGGTGTACTGCTACTGAAGGTAAGCAAGTACACCAGCACCATAAATTTTAAACAATTCACGTCTAATGAATAAGAATTTTATGTTGTGATGTGTCAAGTAAATATGATGCTTGTTTGAATGTGGATGCACAGTTTTCTCCGTCTGTGCATCCACATCCAAACCATATCACAACAACTCAAAATCAACACATACTCTTTATTTTGTGTCAAAAACAGAAAGGATTTTTATGAAAATTAATCAAAATGATAGAAAACGAAAATTTTTTGGTCAAATTTCATTTGAATATGAACATAATGCAAATTCAGAATTAACTGAAAAAGATTTTCGTGAATCAGTTATTCAACGAATTAAAGACTATTGTAAAAATGAAGAAGATAGGTATTATATTATTTTTCACGATAAAGATTTAAAAGATGACGGAAGTTCAAAACCATTGCATGCACATTTTTATATTGATTTTAAGCATGCTCATACTTACTCATCAGTATTTAAAGCTCTATCAATTTCAAGGGAACAAAATTTAGAATTTGTTCGTAGTTCAATTAAAACATGCAGATATCTTACACATAGGAATGAACGTAACATGGAAGAACACAAATTTCCCTATGAGGTCAAAGACGTTATTTCATCAGAAAATGCAAATTATATCGATGATATCATGGGAAAAATCAAAAATCATAGCAAAGAAAAGTCTGATAGTGGTTTAGAAATCGATGAATATTGTTTAGAGTTAAGTTATCAAATTTCAGAGGAAGGGTTACTTATAACGGAAGTAAAACAACAATTATTTGAGCAATTTACTCAACGAATAGCACAAAAAGCGTGGAACTCAAATAAAAGACAATTTGAGGAAAACAGACAAGAATATATTCAGAAAGAGTTTATTCGTATGAGTAAGGGCGAACGAAATCATTCAGGTATTTATATTCAAGCTGAAGGGGGAACAGGAAAATCCTATTTAGCTCGCTTACTGGCAGAAGAACATGATAGATTAGGCGCGCATACCCCATCAATAAATAAAAAGCGTTTTGATTTGGGTTCAGGTTATAAAGGGGAAAAAACAATTATAATAAATGAATTAGATGCAAGTTGTGGTATGACTTTTAGAGAACTGTTTCAAGTATTAGAACCAGATTCAGCTACACAGTTAAGTTCACGGTTTAAAGATGCGTATATCATTAATGATTTAACAATTATCACAAATTCAGACACTTATTGGGATTGGTGTGATTCGTGGTTTGGTAAGAAAAATAAAGAATATCATCAGCTAATGAGAAGAATTAGATTTGTAATCAAAATGGTTCATGATGAAAAGAATAAAGTTATCAAAATTGAATTATGGAATTACACAGCTACACGTGATTTAAAAGAAAAAGCGAAACAAGCATTTGAAAAATTACAGACGTATTCACTAAAAAGTGTAGAAAATGAAGAAGAATTTCGAAAAATTGCTTCAGAAATATTAGAAAGAATTAAGAAAGAAAAAAATATTGACAGTAAAAGAAAAGTTATCACTACAGACTCAACCGACCAAAGCGAGTGCAGCGATAACTAAAGTTAATGGAAACAGTAAATACTATTTCTATACATTATTTTATCACAGAAAGAGAAAAATTCATATGACAGATAAGTTTTTAATCAAAATAGACAATTTAGAAGTACAGTTGCCTGCTTCTCATATTATCGTTGAAAAAGATGAATATCTTGATTTAAAAAAGCAAGCCTCAAAAGGGAAATATATTAGCTTAGATGAGGTTTTAAACATGTTATCAGTATCTCGACCTTGGTTATTAAAACATGTTCTTTATCAGCCAGATATTCGCTCAAAAATCGATATTGAAAAGAATAAAGATGGTTTTGTGAAATATCCAGAGAATCAGGGTGGACGGTACTACTTCTTAGCTAGCAAAACAAAACAATTTTTTGAAGAAAACTTTGCAGAAATCTTTAATTTATGATACGATAATCAAGATAATATCTTGATTATTGTCTTTTTAGAAAGAGGTAATCATGTCAGTTTCATACAGAAAAAGAGGTAAAAAGAATTTATGGGACTATAGAATATTTGATAAAAATAAAAAGGTAGTGGCTTCAAATTCAGGATTCAAGACAAAAAGAGAAGCTGAAATTGAAGCACTAGCTCTTGAACTCAAATTGATAAACGGTGCAATCATTGATAAAAATATTACATTCTATGCCCTTTGGGAAAAGTGGTTAGAATTAACAGTTAAACCACAAGGAAAAGCGGATTCTACATTCAATAAACATTTATTGCGTGGTAAGTTTATCAAAGAATATTTCAAGGACAAACCAGCTTTGAAAATTAAAGCAAGCGAATATCAAGGTTTTATAAACAAGTACGCTGAAACAAACTGTCGTGACAATGTTAGTAGAATGAATGCGGAAATTAGAAATGTAATTGTATTTGCGAAACGAGATAAGCTCAATATCGAAGATTTTACTGAAGGTGTCATTATTTCAGGTCGTCCCCCTAAAAAAAGAAAAGATGAAAAATATATTCATAGTTTTCAAGATTATCAAAAGTTAGTAACATATTTAGAACAAAATCTTGATTTAGCTACTTCTATAGTTCCCTATCTATTGTTAATTCAATTAAAAACAGGAATGCGTGCAGGAGAAGTTGCAGGTCTCACATGGGATTGTATATTGTGAGAAAGTTCAGAAATCAAAACTTATAGACGATATGATACAGCTAGGAAACGGTGGGCAAATCCTAAAACAGAAGAATCAATTCGTACAATTCCTGTTGATAACGATACTTTAACTATTCTAAAAAAATTAAAACAAGAACAGACTGTATTCATTGAAAACGGTACAATTACAAATCACGAAAATATGGTTTTAGTAGATTTGAATTATAAGATTGTAACAAATGCAGGGATCAATAAGCATCTAAAACAAATTTTAAAAGATTTGAAAATTTATCCTCAAACTATGACAAGCACAGGTCTGAGACACACGTATTGTTCAACAATGTTAGGAATGGGTGTTGATATTTGGGCAGTCTCAAAATTAATGGGGCATCGAGATATTAAGCAAATAACTGAAACTTACGGCCATCTGATAAAGGAAAAAGCGGATATTGAAAATAACAAAGTTCGTGCTGTTCTGACGAGTTTAGTTAAAAAATAGAATTATTGACCAAAAGTTGACCAAATCGAAAAGGAACGCTGATTTATCAACGTTCCTTAACTCTATACTATACCGGCGGCCGGGGTCGAACCGGCACGTCCTTGCGGACACTGGATTTTGAGTCCAGCGCGTCTGCCAATTCCGCCACGCCGGCAAATAGTAACTGGGGTAGCTGGATTCGAACCAACGCATGAGGGAGTCAAAGTCCCTTGCCTTACCGCTTGGCTATACCCCAATAATATAAAATAGGCGAGTGATGGGGATCGAACCCACGCATGCCAGAGCCACAATCTGGTGTGTTAACCACTTCACCACACCCGCCATAATTCTATTAACACGGGCAGTAGGAATTGAACCCACACTGAAGGTTTTGGAGACCTTAGTTCTACCTTTAAACTATGCCCGTAAGTAAAATAATGGAAGGGGAGGGATTCGAACCCCCGAACCCGAAGGAGCGGATTTACAGTCCGCCGCGTTTAGCCTCTTCGCTACCCTTCCTAAAAATATATAATGGCGCGAGACGGAATCGAACCGCCGACACATGGAGCTTCAATCCATTGCTCTACCAACTGAGCTACCGAGCCTTATTGCGGGAGCAGG